>NZ_JBSIBZ010000038.1:0-77757 GCF_058245575.1 Streptomyces sp. UF-297
CTGCCGGTCCGCCTGGACCTGGCGACGCTGCGGGCCCAGGGCGAGCCGCAGCCGCTGCTGCGCGGCCTGATCCGTACCCCGGGTCGGCGCACGGCGGCAGCCGCGGCGGACGGCAATGCCCAGGCCGCCTTCGCTCAGCGCCTGACCGGCCTGTCGGCGGCGGAGGGGCGCGAGGTCGTCCTGGACGCCGTACGCGGCCAGGTCGCGGCGGTCCTCGGACACTCCGGGGCCACGGAGATCGACCAGGACCGCGCCTTCCTGGACCTCGGTTTCGACTCGCTCACCGCGGTCGAACTCCGTAACCGTCTGAGCGCCCTCACCGGAATCCGCCTGCCGGCGACCCTGCTCTTCGACTACCCGACGCCGGCGGAACTCGTCGACCACCTCCATGCCCGGATCGCCCCCGAGCCGTCCTCCGGCCCGGAGGCACTCCTGGGCGAACTCGAAAGGCTGGAGAAGGCCTTCGGCGGACTCGACATCACGAAGGAGACCCACGAACAGATAGCCGGCCGTCTGGAGGTCCTCGCGTCGAAGTGGAACGCCCTGCGGGACACGGCGGTGGCCACCGAGCGCGACGGCTCCCCGTCCGACAAGGACTTCGACTTCGAGTCCGCCTCCGACGACGAGGTCTTCGACCTTCTCGACAACGAACTCGGCCTGTCCTGACCTGAGACACGAGCCGCCACGCGGCAGAAACACAGCGCCCCTCTCCCGACTGCCGGGAGGGGGGCGCTTCTTCGTGCTGTCAAGCTGCCGTTCAGTCGGTGAGCAGCACCTCCCGCAGCCGCTCCAGGTACTGCTTGTTCAGGCCCAGCCCGTCCCGCAGGTAGGCGTCGAAGGTGCCGAAGCGGGTCTTGACCTCGTCGAAGGCCGCGTTCAGGTACGCGGCCCTGACGTCCAGGACGGGCTTGAGGCGGGCGGCCACCTCCGGCGTCTGCGCGGCGAGGGTGGCGGCGTTCTGCTCGGCGAGGTAGTCGTTGCTGGCCAGGTAGTCCCGCATGACCGTGTCGCGGTCCACGCCCAGGGCCGTGAGCAGGGCGGCGGTGGCCCAGCCCGTACGGTCCTTGCCGCCCTCGCAGTGGTAGGCCAGCGGGTGGGAGCCGGGGTCGTTGGCCAGGCTGAACAGCGAACGGTAGGCGTCGATCGCGGAGGGCTTGGAGACGTACCACCGGTAGGCGCCGTCCATCATCTGCTCGGACGCCTCGGCCGTGGGGGGCAACTCTTCCTTGACGTCGCCGCCGAGGACATCGGCGACGACGTAGCGCGCGCCCGCGGGCACGCGGTCCGGGGCCTTGGCGCGCTGGCTCGGCGTGCGCAGATCGACATCGGTACGGATGCCCAGGCGCTGGAGCTTGGCCAGGTCGGCGTCGGTGAGCGCGTGCAGGTTGTTGGTGCGGTACAGCACGCCCATCTTCACCCACCGGCCGTCGGCGGTGCGATAGCCGCCCGCGTCGCGGAAGTTGACGGCGCCCTCCAAGTGCAGGGAGCGGTCGGCGAGGGTGAGCGGGTCGCCGCGGTCGGGGACGATACGGAACCACTGGCGGTCGGCTGCGGGCAGCCCGCGTACGGTGACGGTGGCCTCGGCCCCGCCGTACGCCACGGCCTTGTCACCGGCGTAGACGGTCACCGCACCGACGCCGGGCGCCTTCCAGGACACGGTGAACGAGCCGTCCTTCCGCTGGGTCACCGCGGCGTCGGTGAACGGGATGCCGTGCGCGGCAAGCGGTGCCTGCGGCGCGTGCTGGCCCGCTCCGGCGGGCGCGGCGAGGGGCTCGGCCGCGGCGAGGGGCGCGGTGATCCCCACCGCCGATACGGCGGCCACGAACGACAGGGCGATGTGGCGGGCGGTCAGTACCGCCGGCGTGGAATGGGAGTTCATAGCGGGACCGTACGGCCTGAAATGGCCTGAAATTACCTAGAGTTGGTGAGGGCTACCGCCCCCTGCCGGGGCGGCGGCGGGCCGTGACCGTTCTGCGCCGGGACAGGTGGTTCCGGCGCGCAGGCGCTGCGAGCTGGTCCGCCCGTGATGGGCGGGCGCCAAAAGAAGTGCCATGTCTCGTTTGGTGAGCTTCTCAGCGGTAGCGGCGGCGTGCCGCACACTCGTGGATCGTCCTGGTCCAGGCGGCGAGCTCCGGGGTGTGGGATGTTGTCGCCTCGCTCAGGTCCTGCCACAGATGCGCATTGCTCCAGCGGGTGAACCAGCGGTGGGCCGTAGGCACGCTGACCCCGAACGAGGAGGGCAGCTGCTGCCACGCGCAGCCGCTGGTGACCACGTAGACGACGGCGGCCATGACCTTGCGCGCGTCGGTCGCCGCCCTGCCGCCGCCCTGGGGTCGTGGCGGCAGGGCGGGCAGCAGCGGACGAGCCGCCGCCCACATCTCGTCGGGGACCAGGCGCTGAGCGAGTGCCTCCATTCTCCTGATCGTACGCAGCCGTGAACGCACCGCGACGGGCGCCCTGCCGATCCACCGGCCGATCCACCAAACGAGATGTGCGCGCCAGAGCCGCGCGGCCCTATCGTCGGCCGCCCGCCGACGAGTTCGGCACTCATCACGAAGGGGAATTCATGACCATTCTTGTCACGGGCGCGACGGGGACGACCGGCCGTGTCCTGGTCGACCGGCTGCTCGGGGCCGGACCGCGAGTGCGGGCCCTGACCAGGAATCCGGCAACAGCTCAGCTTCCCGATGCCGTCGAGGTGGTGGAGGGAAGTCTCACCGAACTCACCGGAGTCCCGGAGGCACTTGAGGGAGTGGAGGGCGTCTATTTCCTGTCCGGAGCGCTCGACCCGGAGCACGCGATACCACAGGCCCGCGCCTTCGTGGAGCTCGCCGCGGGTGCGGGGGTCAGGCGCATCGTCGACCTCTCCGGCCTCGCCGTCACCGTGCGGCGGCCGGGCAGCTACGAAATGCTGCGCGACGTCGAGGAGGTCATCGAAGCCTCGGGTCTGGAATGGACGCACATCCGGCCGGGCGAATTCGCCAGTAACAGGCTGGACATGTGGGGCGCGTCGATCCGCGCGGAGAGCACGGTGCGCAGCGCCTTCCCCGACGCGCGCGGCGTCCCCGTCCATGAGGCGGACATCGCCGAAGTGGCCGCTGCCGCGCTCCTTTCGGACGGCCACGCCGGGCAGGCTTACTCGCTGAGCGGGCCGCAGCAGCTCACGTACCGGGAGCAGGCCGCGGCGATCGCCCAGGGCCTGGGCAGGCCGCTGCGCTTCGAGCCGTTGACGTACGGCCAGGCCCGCGCCGCGTACATCACGGCCGGAATGCCGTGGGACATCGCCGAATACCTGATGGGGTATCAGGCCGAGTACGCGGAAGAGCCGCCCGAGGTGCGGCCCGATGTCGAACGAGTCCTGGGCAGGCCGGGCCGCACGCTGGCACAGTGGGCCGCGGATCACGCCTCCGACCTTGCGGATGACTCCGTGCGGCAGGCGAAGGACCCGGCCGGTACCGTAACGGGCTGACCCGAAGCGCTCTCCCCGTTCCGGGCATTGCGGCTTCCCGCGCTGACGGCCCGTCGGATTCTCCGGCGGGCCGTTTCGGCTTCCGGGGCGTATGCGAGAAGTTCTCGGCAGGGTTCGGGCCGACCCGGAACTGTATATCGCCGTCGCTGTACAGGTACGGGTTGGGCGGCAGCCGGTGAGGGAATGCACGCTGGCGGCATGACATGCGGCGGGGCTGGCTTGGCGGCTGCGCGCGAACGGACCGGAACGCACGGCAGCGGACCTCGGCACGGCTCCTGCTGGGGGAACGAGTACAAGTCGCTGACCTGCATGGTGGTGAGAGGCAGGTGCACCGGCCAGAGAAGCGAATTCCCACCGATCGACGAGGTCGCCCTATCTGCCCGCAGAACCGGCAGGAAAGGAACTTCACGATGACCGACGGACCGAAGACCGCCAAGGGAACGATGTCGGCGGAGGAACCGAGCACGGCCGGCCTGCCGCACCTTCCTGCGACCGGCGAACTCCGCGACCGCGCCGTCACGGGATTGCGGCGCTGCGGCGTGCCGGACAGTCAACTGCGCGGTTCCGAGGGTGAGGTGACAGCCCGTACACCCATAACCGGCGGCGAGCTGTGGCGGCTTCCCGCCGCCACCGCGCGGGAGACGGACGCCGCCATCGCCGCCGCGCACGACGCGTTCAAGCGCTGGCGCACCGCCCCCGCGCCCCGTCGCGGCGAGCTGGTGAAGCGGCTGGGCACGCTGCTGACCGAGCACAAGGAGGACCTGGCCGACCTGATCACCATCGAGGCCGGGAAGATCCGCTCCGAGGCGCTCGGCGAGGTCCAGGAGATGATCGACGTCTGTGACTTCGCGGTCGGGCTCTCCCGGCAGCTGTACGGGCGCACCATGGCCAGTGAGCGCCCCGGCCACCGGCTGTCCGAGACCTGGCACCCGCTCGGCGTGGTCGGCGTGATCTCCGCCTTCAACTTCCCCGTGGCGGTGTGGTCCTGGAACACCGCGATAGCCCTGGTGTGCGGCGACCCGGTCGTGTGGAAACCCTCCGAGCTCACCCCGCTCACCGCCTTGGCCTGCCACGCGCTCCTGGGCCGCGCCATCGCCGACACCGGCGCGCCCGAGGCCGTACACCGCCTGCTCCTGGGGCACCGCGAAACCGGCGAGCTGCTCGCCGACGACCCCCGCATCGCCCTGGTCAGCGCCACCGGCTCGGTCCGCATGGGGCGCGAGGTCGCCCCGCGGGTGGCGGCCCGCTTCGGCCGCTGTCTGCTCGAACTGGGCGGCAACAACGCCGCCGTCGTCACCCCGTCCGCCGACCTCGAACTCGCCGTACGCGGCGTCGTCTTCTCCGCCGCGGGCACGGCGGGCCAGCGCTGTACGACCCTGCGCCGCCTGATCGTCCACGAGTCCGTCGCCGACGACGTCGCCGCACAACTGGCCCACGTATACGGCCAATTGACGGTAGGAGACCCCTTCCGCCCGGACACACTGGTCGGCCCGCTGATCCATGAGGCGGCCCACGCCACCTTGTCCGACGCCCTCGCCAAGGCGCGCGCCGACGGCGGCACGGTGCTGTACGGCGGCGACCGCCTGCTCGCCGACCGGGCCCCGGACGCCTACTACGTACGCCCCGCCCTGGTCCGCATGCCCGCCCAGAGCGCGATCGTCCGCCAGGAGACCTTCGCCCCGCTCCTGCACATCCTGACCTACCGCACCTTCGAGGAGGCCGTGGCCCTGCACAACGACGTCCCCCAGGGCCTGTCCTCCGCCGTCTTCACCCGCGACCAGCGCGAAGCCGAGCGCTTCCTGGCCGCCGACGGCTCCGACTGCGGCATCGCCAACGTCAACATCGGCACCTCCGGAGCCGAGATCGGCGGCGCCTTCGGAGGCGAGAAGGAGACCGGCGGCGGCCGCGAATCCGGCTCCGACGCCTGGCGGGCCTATATGCGCCGCGCCACCAACACCGTCAATTACTCCGACGAACTCCCGCTGGCTCAGGGCGTCAACTTCCTCTGAGGGAAGAGGAGCCGGGACGGTCACCGCTCCGGCCCGATGCGCATCAGGGCCGGAGCGGGAGCCGTTCGGGTCACCCGGCGCGGGCCCGGGCGGCCGTGCGGGGTGCGGTCACAGCACCCGTGCGGTCAGCGGGATGGGCGTGAGGCGGCCGATGGCGGCCTGCCCGTCGTCCGACTGGGTGCCGGACTGGGCGTCGGGCAGCGCCCGGATGCCGAGGGTGTAGATCAGGGCGGTCTTGTCGGTGGTCCCGGTGTTCAGATGCGGGTTGGAGGTGACGACCAGGGTCTTGCCGCCGTCCTCCAGCCGGGCGTCCAGGTTCCCCGTCACGTACGGCGAGGTGAAGTAGTAGCCGTACGAGGCGCCGCCGGTGAACGCGAAGCCGGTGGGCGCGGTGAAGCGCTGCTCGATCGTGCCGGGGTTGACCGGCTGGTTGTTCAGCGAGCGGATCTCCAGGTTGAACGTGGTGCTCTGGCCCGGCGCCGCGTCGGGCACCGACTCCTGCACGATGCGCAGCGCGGTCTCGTTCTGCGCACTGCCGATGATCTTGCCGGTGAGCTGGACGGGGGTGTGCCGGCCGACGCTGGCCGAGCCGTTGTCGTACTGCCCGGGGATGGCGCTGGTCCGGGCCTGCACCGGAATGGTGTAGATCAGCGAACCGGTGTCGCTGGTGGTGGTGTTGAGGTGCGGGTTGGCCGTGATGAGCAGGGTCCGGCCGCTGTCCTCGATGCGGTGGGTGACGTTCCCGGTGATGACGCCGTGGATGGTCTGGTAGTACGCGTAGGTGGGCTGACCCGAGAAGACGAAGCCGCTCGGGGCGGTGAAGCGCTGGTTGATCGTGCCGGGGTTGACCGGCTGCCCGGTGGGCGCGGTGAACTTCACGTTGAAGGCGGTGTACTGGCCCGGCGCGACCTCGGGAACCGTGTCCTGGAAGATCGTCAGCGCCGTCTCGTCCGCTACGGAGGCGGGCACGACGACCGTGACGGGCAGCGTGTAGGTGTTGTCGCTCAGGCTGAGGTCGCCGCCGTACTGGATCTCCAGCGTGGAGGTGTAGGTGCCCGGCGGGGTGCTCTCCGGCGCGCTGATGCGGAACACCCCGTCCAGGGTGCCCGCGTGGGGCATCAGCTGCTGACCGGTGAAGGTACGGGTGAGCCGCCGGCCCGTGCTGCCGGGCCCGCCGACCAGACCGTCGGCCAGCGTCAGCACCACGGTCACCGACTTGCCGTCGGCGGGGTTGGGGCCGCGGCTGCGGATGCGGGCGCCGAGGTCGAACTCCTGGCCGCGCTGGACCCGGTACGGGCTGATCACCTCGCCGTACAGGTCGGCGGTGGGCGGGGGCGGCGGGGTCATCTGGGCGACGGAGGTGACGCCGCGGACGCGGTGGTTGTTCGCGTCGCCGATGTAGAGGTTGCCGGCCCGGTCCAGGGCCAGCCCTGAGGGGTAGAAGAGGCGGGTGCCGGCGGCGGGTCCGCCGTCGTCGACGTAGCCCGCGGTGCCGTTGCCCGCGACGGTGGTGATGTTGCCGTCCGACGTCACCTTGCGGACGCGGTGGTTGTGGCCGTCGCCGATGTACAGGCTGCCGGCTTCGTCCAGCGCCAGACCCCAGGGGTAGTGGAGGCGGGTGGCGATGGCGGGTCCGCCGTCGGAGACGTATCCGGCGGTGCCGTTGCCCGCGACGGTGGTGATGATGCCGTTCGTGGTGACCTTGCGGATGCGGTGGTTGTGCCGGTCGGCGACGTACAGATTCCCTTCGGCGTCCACCGCCACTCCCAGCGGGTAGTGGAGGCGGGTGGCGATGGCGGGTCCGCCGTCGGAGACGTATCCGGCGGTGCCGTTGCCCGCGACGGTCGTGATGTTCCCGTTCGTGGTGACCTTGCGGACGCGGTGGTTGCCGTGGTCCGAGATGTAGAGGTTTCCGCTGCGGTCCACGGCCACGCCCCAGGGGGTGTGGAGGCGGGTGGCGATGGCGGGTCCGCCGTCGGAGACGTATCCGGCGGTGCCGTCGCCCGCGACGGTGGTGATGATGCCGTTGGTGTTGACCTTGCGGACCCGGTGGTTGTTGGTGTCCGCGATATAGAGGTTGCCCGCGTCGTCCACGGTCACATCGCCGGGGTAGTGGAGCCGGGTGGCGACCGCGGGTCCGCCGTCGGAGATGTATCCGGCCTCACCGGTGCCCGCGACGGTGGTGATGGTGCCGTTGGGCGTCACCTTGCGGATGCGGTGGTTGTGCCGGTCGGCGACGAAGAGGTTGCCGTTCTTGTCCACGGCCACGCCGTAGGGGTAGTGGAGCCTGGTCAGCGCGCCCGGCCCGCCGTCGGAGATGAATCCGGCCGCGCCGTTGCCCGCGACGGTGGCTATCGCGCCTTCGAGCAGGCCCGCGGGCTGCGGGCCCGCTTTACTGGTGCTGGTCGTCATGATTGCCGCTCCTGTCGTGGATCAGTCGTGGGTCAGAGGACGTGGCCGGTCAGCGGTACGGGGGCGAGCCGCCCGATGGCGGCCTTGCCGTCGGCGTACGTACCGGCCTTGGCGTCCGGCACTACGCGTACCGAGAGGGTGTAGAGCAGCTGCGTCTTGTCCGTGGCGCCGGTGTTGACGTGCGGGTCCGACTCGATGACCAGCGTCCGGCCGCCGTCCTGGACGGTGGTGGTCAGATTGCCGGTGACCTGCGGCTTGACGTAGTAGTAGCCGTAGGAGGCGCCGCCGGTGAAGACGAAGCCGGTGGGGGCGGTGAACGTCTGCAGGACCGTGCCCGGATTGACGGGCACGTCGTTCAGCGACCGGATCTCGATGTTGAACGTCGTCGTCCCGCCCGGCTTCGCCTCGGGCACCGTCTCCTGCTTGACCCGCAGCGCCGTCTCGTCGTGCCAGCTGCCGGTGACCTTCGCGGCGATCTGCACGGGCGCGTGCTTGCCGACGGCGGCGCTGCCGTCCGTCCGCAGACCGGGCTCGGCGTCCAGCTGGGCCCTGATGCCGAGGGTGTACACCAGCGGGCTGGTGTCGCTGTCGCTGGTGTTGACGTGCGGGCTGGCCTCGATGATCAGCGTCCGGCCGCCGTCCTCGATACGGTACTTGTCCAGGTTCCCGGTGATGACCCCGTGGATGGTGCTGTAGTAGCCGTAGGTCGGCTGCCCGGTGAACCCGAAGCCGGAAGGCGCCGAGTAACGCTGGGTGATGACGCCCGGGTTGACCGGCTTCCCGGTCGGCGAGGAGTGGACGACATTGAACTTGGTGGCCTGGCCGGGCGCCGCGTCGGGCACCGTCTCCTGGTGGATGTCCAGCGCGGTCTCGTCCGCCACCGCCTCCGGCGCGACGATGACCACGGGCAGGTTGACGGCGTTGTCCTTCAGGTTCAGCTCGCCGCCGTACTGGATCTCCAGAGTCGAGATGTAGACGCCCGGGGGAGTGTTCGCCGGCGCGGTGATACGGAACGTACCGTCGAACGAGCCCTGGTGCGGCGTGAGTTGGGCGCCGGGGAAGGTGCGGGTGAGGCGTCGCCCGGTGGTGCCGGGACCGCCGGTCAGGCCGTCGGCCAGGGTGAGCACCACGGTCACGTCCTGCCCGCCGACCGTGTTCGGCCCGCGGCTGCGGATGCGGGCGCCGAGATCGAACTCCTGGCCCCGCTGGATCGAGTGCGGCTGCACGGTCTCGCCGTACAGGTCGGCCGTGGGGGGTGTCGGAGCGGCGGCCCTGGCGGCTCCGGTGACCTTGCGGATGCGGTGGTTGTGGGTGTCGGCGATGTACAGGTTGCCCTGGCCGTCCACCGCCACGCCCAGCGGGTGGAACACCTGCCCCTTCGTGGCCTGGAGGCCGTCGCCGCTGTACCCGGCGACGCCGTTGCCCGCGACCGTGGTGAGGACGCCCGCCGGGGTGACCTTGTAGATCCGCTGGTGGTCGTTGGCGGCGATGAACACATTCCCGTCGGTGTCCACCGCGACGCCCACGGGGTGGGCGAGGAGGGCGGAGGTGGCCTGGATACCCTCGCCGGTGTAGCCGCCGGCTCCGTTGCCCGCGACGGTGGTGATGGTCCCGTCCGAAGTCACCTTGCGGATACGGTGGTTGAGCTGGTCCCCGATGTAGAGGTTCCCGGCGGTGTCGACGGCCACGGCGCGCGGGTGGTAGAGCTGGGCGGCGGTGGCCGGCCCGCCGTCCCCGTTGAAGCCCGCGGCGCCCTTGCCCGCGACCGTGGTGATGACACCGCCCGGGGTGACCTTGTAGACGCGGTGCTGGTCGTTGCCCGCGATGTAGAGGTTGCCCGCACCGTCCACGGCGACGTCGGTGGGCCAGGTCAGCAGGGCGGAAGTGGCCTGGCCGCCCTCCCCTGTGAACGCGCCGTGGCCGTTGCCCGCGACGGTGGTGATGATGCCGCTCGGGGAGACCTTGCGGACCCGGTGGTTGCGGTGGTCGGCGATGTAGAGGCTGCCCTGGCCGTCCACCGCGAGTCCGAGGGGGTGGTAGAGCTGGGCGGAGGGCCCCGGCCCGCCGTCCCCTCCGTACCCGGCCGTGCCATTGCCCGCGACCACCGTCAGCACGCCGCTCGGCGTCGCCTTGTAGACGGTGTGGTGCTCGTTGTCGGCGACGTACACATTGCCCTGTGCGTCCGCCGTCACTGCCCAGGGGTACCTGAGCTGGGCGGAGGTGGCCTGGCCGATGCCGGGCAGGTAGTCGGCCCGGCCGGTGCCCACCACCGTGGTGATGGTGCCGTCGGGGACGGGCGCGCTGGCGGTTGTCACTGTCGGTACCCCATTTCTGCTGCGCAGCAGGTGAGTTCAGCTGATGCGGCCACTGAGCGGTACGGGCGCGAGGCGGCCGATGACGGCCCGTCCGTCGCTGTAGGTACCGGGCCTGGCATCCGGCACGGCGCGGACCGCGAGGGTGTAGACCAGCGCGGTCCGGTCGGTGGTCCCCGTGTTGAGGTGCGGGGCGGAGCTGACGATCAGCGTCCGCCCGCCGTCTTCCAGGCGGGTGTCGAGGTTCCCGGTGACCCAGGGCCGGACGTGGTAGTAGCCGAAGGAGGCGCCGCCGGTGAAGGCGAAGCCGGTGGGAGCGGTGAACCGCTGGGTGATCGTGCCGGGGTTGACCGGCTGGCCGTTCAGCGAGCGGATCTCGATGTTGAAGGTGGTGGCCCGGCCCGGTGCGGCCTCGGGCACGCTCTCCTGCACGTAGCGCAGCGGCGTCTCGTCCTGGGCGGGGCCGGTGACCTTGGCGGTGAGCTGTACGGGGGCGTGCTTGCCGATGCTGGCGCTGCCGTCGCTGTGGACGCCGGGCCGGGCGTCGGTGAGCGCCTGCACGCCGAGGGTGTAGACGAGCGGTCCGGTGTCGCCGGTGGTGGTGTTGACGTGCGGGTTGTCGGTGACGATCAGCGTCCGGCCGGCGTCCTCGATGCGGTGGTCGAGGTTCCCGGCGACCACACCGTGCAGGGTGTTGTAGTAGCCGTAGGACGGATGCCCGGCGAAGCGGAAGCCGGTGGGCGCGGTGAAACGCTGGTCGATGACACCGGGGTTGACCGGTTTCCCGGTGGCCGAGTCGAGGACGACATTGAACTTGGCGCGCCGGCCCGGTGCGGCCTCCGGCACGTTCTCCTGCCGGATGTCCAGGGTCGTCTCGTCGGCGATCGGCTCCGGCACCACGATCTGGACGGGGAGGGCGAAGACGTTGTTCTTGAGGTTGAGATCGCCGCCGTACTGGATCTCCACCGTCGACTCGTAGGTGCCCGGAGGGGTGGTCGGGGGAGCGCTGACGCGGAACCGTACCTCCCGCATGGCGTTCATCAGCGCGCCGGCGCGAGGTGGCCAGACCTGCGAGATCGGACCGATGCGGTCGCCGGGGAAGGTGCGGGTGAGCCGCCGCTCGTCGGTGCCGGGGCTGGCCACCAGGCCGTCGGCCAGGGTGACCACGACGGTCACGTCCTCGCCGTTGACGGTGTTGGGGCCGTCGTTGATCACGGTCACGCCGAGGTCGAACTCCTGGCCGCGCTGGGCCGTGTACGGGGATATCGCCAGCCCGCGCAGGTCCGCCACGGCGGGTTTCGGCGGCAGCACCCGGCTCGCCTCGGCCACTTTGCGGATGCGGTGGTTCTCCCGGTCGCTGATGTAGAGGTTCCCGGCGCCGTCCACCGCCAGCGCGTTGGGGAAGTAGAGCCGGGTCTCGTAGGCCGGGCCGCCGTCCGCGTCGTATCCGCCCACGCCGTTCCCGGCCACCGTACGGATGCTTCCGTCCGGGGAGAGCCTGCGCACCCGGTGGTTGCCGAAGTCCGCGATGAAGAGGTTTCCGTCGTTGTCCAGCGCCACCGCGGTGGGCTTGTTGAGCCGGACCTTGACGGCGGACTCGCCGTCCGGGTCGTCCCCGGCCTGCCCCGTTCCCGCGACGGTGGTGATCACCCCGATGGGGTTGACCTTGCGCACCCGGTGGTTGTCGGTGTCGGCGATGTAGACATTGCCGTCGCGGTCCCGGACCACGCCTTCGGGGTTGAAGAGCTGGGCTGTGGCGGCGGCTCCGTCGTCGCTGGAGAACCCTGCCTGGCCGGTGCCGGCCACGGTGTGGATGGCCCCGCCCTCGGTGACCTTGCGCACCCGGTCGCCGCCGAACTCGCCGATGAACAGGTTCCGGTCGTAGTCGACGTAGACCCCGGCGGGGGTGTGGAACTGGGCCTCGACCGCGGGTCCGTCGTCGCCGGAGTACCCCGCCTGGCCGGTGCCTGCCACGGTGTGGATGGTCCCGTCCGGGGTGATCCTGCGGACCCGATGGTTGTTCGTGTCCGCGAAGTAGACGTCGCCGGAGCTGTGCCAGGAGAGCTGCCCGGGGCTGTTGAGCCGGGCCGTGGTGGCCGGTCCGCCGTCTCCGGAGAACCCGGCCTCACCGGTGCCGGCGAGGGTGGTGACGGTGCCGTCGGCGGCGACCTTGCGTATCCGGTGCCCGGCCCGTTCGGCGATGTAGAGGTTGCCGGAGTGGTCCACCGCCACCCCGTAGGGCCGGTTGACACCGGCGTCGGTGGCGGGTCCGGAGTCGCCACCGGACTCGGCCCGCCCGGTGCCCGCCACCGTGGTGATCGTGCCGGCCGGCACCGCAGTTGGACTCGTCATCATGTCTCCTCGGTAAGGTCCGACGGCCTGGGGGCCAGGCCCAGCAGCCAGCCGCAGGCGGCCGCGCAGCGCCGGGCCGCCCGCCCGTCGCCGTACGGATTGCGCTGCGGAAACGGCCGGTTCAGATCGCCCAGCAGTGCGCCCTCGCGGGCGAGTTCCTTTTCCGCCGCCGCCACGATCTCCGCCTCCTGGGTACCGACCAGTCGGGCGAGGCCGGAATCGATCCCCTCGGTGCGCTCGGTGTTGTCACGGGTCACCAGAACGGGAAGGCCGAAGGCGGCCGCCTCTTCCTGAATTCCGCCGGAATCCGTGATGGCCAGTACGGATCGGGCCAGCAGCCGGGCGAAGGTGCCGTACGGAATGGGGCCCGGCAGATGCACATTGGGGCGGCCGCGCAAGGAATCCTCGATCGCGGTACGGACCAATGGATTCATATGTGCCGCGACCACGAAGCTGACTTCCGAGTATTGATGGCTGAGAGTCGCCACCGCCGCCCCGATACGCCGGATCGGATCTCCCCAGTTTTCTCTTCGGTGCGCGGTCACCAGAACCAGCGGAGCGGAATCCTGTTCGATTTTACGGAATGCCGGATCGTGATCCGCGGGCGGACGGCGGCTCGCGGAAACCACCGCGTCGATCACCGTGTTGCCGGTCACCACGATGCGCTCGGCCGGCACGCCCTGGGCGAGGAGGTTGCGGCGGGCGGCGTGGGTGGGCGCCAGATGCAGTGCGCTCACCTCGGCGATCATGCGGCGGTGCGCCTCCTCGGGGAACGGGCTGCGCAGGTCACCGGAGCGCAGCCCCGCCTCCACGTGCACCACGGGCAGTGAGGAGAAGAACCCGGTCATCGCCCCTGCCAGGGCCGAGGAGGTGTCGCCCTGCACCACGACGGCGTGCACAGCGGGCGCGCTCGACCCCTGGTCACTCAGCCCTTCGCCGCTCAGCCCTTTGCTGATCTGGCCTTTGATGATGTGTCCATTGCTGCTCAGCCCCTTGTCGAGGCCGCTGAGCAGGCCTGCCGTCAGTTCGGTGACCGAGTGCGCGCCCGGTGGCAGGGCCAGCTCGATCTGGGCGCGCAGCCCGAAGCAGGCGAGGGTCTCCCGTACCACCGCGCCGTGCTGGCCGGTGGTCACCAGCACCGGCCGCGCCCAGCGCTGTCGCTTCAACTCCTGCACCACGGGGGCGAGTTTGATGGCTTCGGGGCGGGTGCCCACGATTATCGCGATGTGCCGTCGGCCGCTCAACGCGCTATGACCCCTGTCCGCCGTACGGGAAATTTGACCTTCATCTCGACGGCATCGCGAAAGAAGGGATGGCGCACAGGATCACCGCCCGTCGCTCGGCAGAATGAAAGATCGCGCAATGGCGCGGAAGTTGAAAGGGGGACCGGTCGCTCAAGCCTGGGAGTGCGGCCCGCCGACGAAGCTAACTCCGGGTGTGCACAGCGTGCAATGGCCAGGACCCGGAGTGAATGGCCGGATCCGGGTAGCGTTCACAGGAAGCGAGCGGAAATCTCCTGGTGCGCTCGGAGAATGAAGAAATCCGTTTTCTCTGGGGTCGGCGCGAAACCGCCTGAGAGCGCCGCATTCACGCCGCGCGTGGTCTGGCCAGCGGGTGGTTTCTCGGCGAGAGTGGTCGGCCCCTGGTCCCGCGCACCATTCGCGCTCTTCCCTGCCCGGAGGTACGGCCGCGCCATGTACATGGGATTCACCTGGCCGCTGGCCGGCGCCATGGCGGCGGCGCGGACGGGCGCGGGACCGGCGCCGGGACGAGGGGCCCTGATCGCGGCGATCGGCGCGGCCGCGCTCCCCGCCTGCTTCGTCCTGGGCCGCGAGATACAGCGACGGCTGACCGGAAGAGACCACGCAACACCGGCCCCCGAGACCGGAACCCCCCGCCCGCCGCAGACCCACCCACCGCACCCCCGCCCGCCTACGCTGAGCCCCGTGCACCCCACTCGCCCCCCTGGTACCGCCTCCACGGCACCCAACCTGACGAGCCGTCAGGAACAGGAGGTCCCCCGGTGAAACGCGCCCTGTTCAAGGCCGTCGACGCCATCGGCTGCACCGTCATCGGCCTGTCCGCCGGCTATCTCGCCCTCGCCATGGGCGCGGGCCTCCTCGAACTGCGGCGCCAGAGAGCCGCGTTACGGGTACAGGGCGACGCCGCGTACGGAAACCCGCACCTGGACCGCCGCGACGACCGCCACCTCTACGTCCTCCTGCCCTGCCTCAACGAGGAGTCGGTGATCGGCACCACGGTCGCCGGCCTGCTGGGCCCCCGTACCACCGTCGTGGTCATCGACGACGGCTCGGACGACGCCACCGGCGAGGTCGCCCGGCAGGCGGGGGAGGAGGCACGGGCGGCAGGCCGCAAGGGAGAGGCGGTGGTCCTGCGCCGGGAACTGCCCAACGCCCGCCAAGGCAAAGGCGAGGCACTCAACCACGGCATCGCACTGATCCGCGAGCGCGTCGCGGCCCGCGGCCAGGACCCCGCGGACACCGTCGTCTGCGTCATGGACGCCGACGGCCGGCTCTCGGACCGGGCGCTGGGGCACATCCTGCCGCTCTTCGACGACGCCCGGGTCGGCGGCGTACAGCTGGGCGTACGCATCCGCAACCGCCGCGGCAACTTCCTGACCTGGTTCCAGGACTACCAGTTCTGGGCGATGGCCGCCGTCACCCAGTTCGGCCGCAACCTCACCTCCACCGTCAGCCTCGGCGGCAACGGCCAGTTCACCCGCCTCTCGGCCCTGGACGCCCTGGGCGAATGCCCCTGGTCCCAGTCCCTGACCGAGGACCTGGACCTGGCCATCAGCCTGGCCGTACGCGGCTGGCGACTGCGCACCACCGCCCACGCCTCCGTGGACCAGCAGGGAGTGAGCGACCTGCGGCGCCTCATCCGCCAGCGCACCCGTTGGTACCAGGGCCACATGACCGCGATCTCCCGCATGGGCGAGATCTGGCGAGCACCCCGCATGCGCCACCTCGCCGCCCTGGAGATGTTCGCCTACCTCCTCGTCCCCTGGGTCCTGGACCTCCCCTGGTCCCTCCTCTTCCAGTACTGCCTCATCTGGTTCATCCGCAGCCCCAACGTCCTCGTCCTACGCGGCAGACCGGCCTCCACCCTCAACCCCACCTGCCTCAAATGGCCGGCCAACCTCCTGGCCTGGTACCTCCTCACCTTCGCCCCCGCCCTCCTCACCTCCTTCACCTACCTACGCCGCGACAAAGACGTCGGCCCGGCCCGAGCCCTCCTCCTCGGCCACTCCTTCGTCCTCATGAACTACCTCTCCTTCCTCTGCGCCTGGCGCGCCCTCTTCCGCATGCTCCGCGGCCACACCGGCTGGACCAAAACCACCAGAGAATCCGAAACCCCCACCCCCGCTTGCCCCACCCCCGCTTGCCCCTCCTCCGCAAGCCGCCCTCCAGCCCCACCTGCCAGCGCCCCACCTCGCCGTTGACGGTGTGACCGAAGACGACGACGCCCAGCCGCCCTGACGCCTCATCCACGGCACGCCCCAGACTCCGAAGGCCCCACAGGCTCGCAGCGGCGCGCCCGCAGTCCCTCGGCGGCCTCGCAGGACGGACCGCAGACGTAGCGGTCAATGGCTTCAGAACCGCGCCCATAGCGGTCGTACCTGACGGTGCCGAGCAACCGGTCGGCGTGGAGGCGCCAACCGCACAGCACGCGATGGAAGCCGTCGAGCTGCTGGGCGTGCAGCGTGCTTGGGTCCGGCAGGCCTGGTGCGACTGCCGGGTGGTGTGCGGTCACCGTCCAGCCAAGCGGCAGCCGCCTCAGGAGGAAGCAGCGGGTACGTGGACGTTCTGGCCTTCGCTCTCATGGCACCAGGACATCGTGCGAGTGAGGGGTGGACCAGGCCGGAGCTGAGGCGGAGGTAGCCATGCCGGGTCAGCCGGGGAACCCGCTGTTCGTGAACGCGCGTCTGGCGAAGGGCATCCACACGCAGGAGGAATTCGTCGACGCCTACCAGAACATGGCGGCTGAGCTGGGGTTCACGCTGACGATCTCGGTTCGGCAAGTGCGCCGGTGGGAGTCCTTCACCCCGGGGTGGCCGCACGGGGATTCTCGTCTTCGGGTCGTCGAAGTACTCGGTACGTGCCACGGGCTCACCCTTCCACGGGTCGGGCTGCGTCCCACACGGCGCTGAAGCTGTCCGCGTAGGTGTCGAACGTGCCGCCCTCGCTGCCGCGTCGGAGATGGCAGACGGGAGCGGCCATAGGCGTTCACGCCCATGAGCACGCGACACGAGACGGCTCAGGAACGGCCAGTGGTCCTGCCGGTGCCGGGGAGAGGGGCACGGACGGCGCGGGCCGGGTGGGCATCCCGCGGGAGGTGATCTCTGATGGGGAGGACCCGGCGGAGTCGCCGGGAGATCGCAACAAGCGTCCTGCGGCGTTCGTGCGGCCCGAGGGTGGGGGCGCGAGGGGCCGGCTCGCCGTGAGTGTTCGAGCGGATGTCGGGGTGTGTGTTGCGCTCGTCTGGCGCGGTGCTGGCCGGTGGGTCACGGTGGTGGGGTGTGGCCTGTCTGATTGCCTCGAGGAGCAGCTATGTCGAATCACACCTACCGCGTGACCGAGATTGTCGGGACCTCGCACGCCGGCGTGGATGAAGCCATCCGTAACGGCATCGCGCGGGCGTCGCAGACCCTGCGCAATCTGGATTGGTTCGAGGTCACGCAGGTGCGCGGTCATATTGAGGACGGGCAGGTCCGGCATTACCAGGTGGGGCTGAAGGTCGGTTTCCGGCTGGATGACGACGTCGAGGGCTGAGAGGGCGGACTTGTCACCTGCGGCCTATGGCGGAAGGGCTTGACCTGCGGTGATGCGTTTTACGGCGGGTCGTCCTCCGCGCTGCGGACGAGGAGGCGTTACGGGACCACCGTGACCGGCCAGCGGCCGGCTTTGACCAGGCGGACGGCGACCGAGCCCATGATGCGGTGGCCGGCGGATTCTGAGGCGCCGACCACTACTGCGTCGGCGGTGAGTTCGTCGGCCATCTGGACCATGCCGTTGTACGGGTCGGCGCGCAGGGTGTGGAACTCCCAGCGGACGTTGTAGGTGCCCTCCAGGCGTTCGGTGGCCGCCCGGATCTCGGCCATCAGCTCCTCGGCGATCTCGGTGGTGGTGTCCACCACGGGGGCGCCCAGGGCCGTGCCGGCCGACAGCATCGGCTGGATGTAGACCAGGGCCAGCTTGGAGCCCTGGCGGCGGGCCAGGCCCGCCGCGTAGGCGGCGGCGCGCCATGACGAGTCGCTGCCGTCGATGCCGACGACGATCACCTTCGGGCCGTCCGTACCGCGCTCGAAGGGCGCGGGCGTTTTGTCCTCCACGGAGGGAGAGATTAGTCCTCCGAGGCCGGCGACGGCCTCCCGGGGTGCCCGGGCCCCGGGAGGAGGTCGCACGCTACGGGGGTGAGTACCCCCGGTGCGCCGTGCGCTGGTCGCGGTCCCTCACGTGTCCGCGCCGGTGCCGCGCACCGGGAGCACCGGCCGCCACGGCGCGAAGGCGCTCGCGTCGCGCGGCAGCATCGCGGCCAGCTCCGGGCAGTGCCGCAGGATGACGGAGTTCATGCCGCTGCTGGCGATCCAGTCCATGCCCAGCGGGGTGTAGAGCTCGGGGCGGAAGTCCACCGTCAGGAAGCGGTCGGACTGGATGCGCCGGGTGGCCATCAGGATGAACACCCGGAAGGCGGTGTCGCTGAAGCCGAAGCCGCGCGGCGGGTTCTCGGCGAACAGGCCGACCATGGTGTCGATCTCGTCCACGTCGCGGTAGACGTCCTTGAGGGCCGCGACGGTCGCCGGGTCGGTGGTGATGTCCTCGAAGCGCTCCACCCGCCCCTTGTGCAGCCCGGCCCGGAAGTCGTTGTAGCGGGGGACGCCGCGCCGGCGGGTGCGTACGAGATCGACGACCGACAGGTCGATCAGCTCGCCGTCGCGCTCGAAGCGGGTCAGCGCGCGCGGGTAGTTGCGCAGGGTGATCGCGCCGGGGTGGGCGATGCCGAAGGAGTACAGGGTGTCGGCCAGGCCCGTCTTGCGGGCCACCGCCTCGGCGGCCGTGCCCTGGATGTCGTTGAAGGCCAGGGTCTCCAGGCGCCGGCCGAAGCGGTGCTCGCGCAGCTCGTAGTCGTCCGGGATCAGCGGGTGCATCCGGTAGACGGTGACGAAGTCCTCGGTCAGGGAGTAGGGCACGTCGTGGTGGTCGGGCAGGGTCTGCGGAATGCCCTTGAGGGAGTGGGCGTCCACCAGCCACAGGCCGAGCTTGGTGAGCCATTCGTTGGGCGGGCCCTGCCAGTTGGTCTTCAGGCCGATGTCGATGGCCTCGGTCGCCAGGATCGCGGGGGTCCACTCCACCGTATGGATCTTGGCGATCAGGGCGCTGACGACGAGCCGCGCGGTGTGGTGGATGCGGTCCTCGCTCATCGAGGGGTACGCCGAGCGCAGCGCCTGGCACACGGCGTTGTGCTCGCGGGCGAAGAGCGTGTGCATGACGCTCAGGCCCAGCCACCAGTTCTCGTTGAAGCCGGTCAGCGGTATCCCGTTGGAGCCGATCGGCAGGTGGCCCTCCTCCAGGCGCAGCTCGGCGCGGTCCGGTTCGCGCAGGGAGCGCGCGGTGCGCTCGTCACCGCCGTAGACTTCGGAGCCGTCCCACCACGGCGAGGTGGTGTTGGTGAAGAGCAGGGGCGGCCGGCCGGGCTGTTCGACGCCGATGTTGTCGGCGATGCGCATCACGTTCTCGGCGGGGCCGCCGGGGGTGTTCTGCCAGCTGCCGCCGGGCGGCAGCGGCACCTCGACGGAGCGCTCGGCCAGCGGGTAGCGCTGGTGGTTGACCCAGTCGTGGACCTGGAACTGGATCCAGGCGGCGGCCAGGATGTTCAGCGAGGCCGCGGGCTGGAAGGCGGTGCGGTGCAGCAGGTGGCGGGCGACGGTGACGGGGTTGGGGGTGTCGAAGAGGTCGGGCCGGTACACCGGGGCCAGGTTGCGCCCGAAGGCGGAGCCCACCGCGCCCATGTGCGGGGCCGACAGGTCGGTGGAGGAGCCGTCGTAGGTACGGGCCGTACGCGCCTTCTCGTCCACCGTCTCGGGCACCGGCTCGGCCCGCGGTGGCGCCTCGGGGATCTCGGTGTCGATGAGGTTGAAGCGGCGCAGGACCTGGCGCAGCGCGACCAGGTTGAGCAGGCTCAGCCGCAGCGGCAGCCGGTGCCAGGGCACGTACCGGTTCAGCAGGCCGAACCCGGCGCGCACCGGCGTCCCGAGCAGGGTGTTGCGTACCGGCTCCTCGGTACGGAAGCGGGTGCCCAGCCGGTGTGCGGCACTGGCCCGGTAGGCGGCCTTGCGGGCCCGGTTGAGGTTGCCGAGCGGGCGGAACTCCTCGGTGGTGTGCCAGGGGTTGAACGCCAGCTGCTCCACGCGCCGGGCCGCCGAGACGGCCTCGGCGGTGGTCAGGTCCTGGCGGGGCACGGTCAGCAGTGCCACCGGCACGATCGGGGTGTCCGCCTCCCGCCAGTCCCTGGCGCCGTCCTCGACGGGGGTGCGCCGCTCGTTGACGAACCGCTGCACACACAGCTCGAACCGCACGTCGGCGGCGGCCAGCCGGTCGGTCAGCTCGTGCCGCAGATGGTCCGGGTCGTGCCGGTCGGGGCTCGGTGAGGGGGCCGCGCCGGGCGCGGGACGCAGCAGGTAGCGTACGGGCCCGGCCTCGCCCCACAGGATCGCGCCACGGCTCCAGTACGTCTCGCGCGCCAGCGATCCCACCGCGTGCCGGGCCGCGGCCTGAACGTTGCGCCGCATCCGCGCCGCGGTGCCCCAGCCCACCGCCAGCGGCAGCTTCACCAGCAGCCCGAACGCCTTCTGCAGCCGTGTGGTGGCGCCCGCCATGGCCTTGGCGAAGGCCACGAACTCGCGTGCGTCACGGGCGTGCGAGACGGGGAAGTTGGTGGCCAGCAGGTCGTGGTTCTCCTCGGCGGAGACCTCCACGCGCACCGCGATGCCCCGCAGATCGGGCTGTGCGTCGGGCTGCGCCGTGCCTCCGGCGTTGGACAGCCGCACCAGTGCCGGGTATTCGGCTCCCGGCCGGGCGAAGCCCACGGCGAGGGCCGGCGGCAGCTCGTCGTGGAAGCGCAGCCGGGCGTTCTCCACCCCGAGTGCGGCCTTGGCGTGGAAGGCCCGCTGGATGTCCCTGGTCCCGCCGCTCTTGCGGTTCTTCAGCTGCACCCGCATCAGCTCGCGCGCCAGCTTCTCGAAGACCAGCCGCTCCGCCTCCGGACTGCCGCCCTGATAGATCTCGTACTGCGCGTGACTCACGGTGTCGGCCATCGCTGAGCACCCTCCGTACGGAAGAAGGGCGCCCGACCCTACTCGCCCAACTGGCCCCGGACAGCGGGGGTTTCGGGCGGATCGGCGGATCGCGCGGTGGTGCGCGGGGTCACTCGGGGGGCGGTGTGGCGGGGGAGGGGGGCCAGGTGTGGGGGGCCAGGACGCCGAGGGTGAAGGCCTTGGCGACCAGGGCGGTGCGGCCCTGGACGCGCCAGCGGCGGGCGAGGCGGGTGAGGTGGTAGTTGACGCCGTCGACGGTCAGGCCGAGGGGCTTGCCGATGGCGGCGGTGGTCGCGCCCGAGGCGGCGAGGGCCAGGATGCGGGCCTCCACGGGGCTGGCCGTGGAGTGGGGCGGCGGTGGGTCCGGCGGCGCCTGGACGGTGCTCAGGATGACCAGCAGGGCCGGGGGAGTGGTCAGGGAGGGGGCGCCGACCGGGTCGACGGTCAACTCGCCGATGCGCTCGGGGCCGTAGCCGCCGGAGGGCCAGCGCACCTCGACGGGGTAGCGGGACCTGCGCCCGGTACGGACCGCGTCCACCACGCGGTAGACCTGGGCCTTGTCCCGGGGCCGGAACAGGTCCAGCAGGTTGCGGCCGCGCAGCTGCCCGGGGGCCGAGCCCCACTCGGTGGCCATGGCGGGGTTGGCGATGAACATCTCGCCGTCGGCCCGGCACACCGCCATCGGGGTCGGCACCCGGTCGAAGAGGGTGAGGAAGTTGTTGCGCCAGGACTCCGCGTCCGCGGGCTCGTGGGCCGTGCCGTCCATTGCTCCTTCTCGGGTCCGCCCGCAAGAGGGGGCAGCGAAAAACCACTGCACAATCATGCAGTCGGCGGGCCGGGCCGTACGCACCGGGCCCATCACGCTGGACATATGACGGACACGATCCTGCACACCGAAGACATACCCGTCGTCGACCTGTCAGCGGGCGGCCTGAGCGACACCCCGCTCCAGCAGGCCATGGAACTGGCCCGGCTGCACGGCCCGGTCTTCAAGCGCCGCCTGCACGAGCGCGAGGCCCTCTTCGTCAGCTCCCTGGAGCTGGTCACCGAACTCGCCGACGAGGAGCGCTTCTCCAAGGCCATTGCCCCCGCTCTGGACAATGTGCGCGAGTTTGCCGGTGACGGACTTTTCACCGCGTACAACGACGAGCCGAACTGGGCCAAGGCGCACGACATCCTCATGCCCGCCTTCGCGCTCGGCTCGATGCGCACGTACCACCCGGTCATGCTGAAGGTGGCCCGCCGGGTGATGGACAGCTGGGACCGCAAGGCCGCGGCCCGGGTGCCCGCCGATGTGCCCGACGACATGACCCGCATGACGCTGGACACCATCGGGCTGGCGGGCTTCGGCTTCGACTTCGAGTCCTTCGCGCGCGAGGAGGCGCACCCCTTCGTCGAGGCGATGGTGCACTGCCTGGAGTGGAGCATGAAGCGCCTGGGCCGCGCCCCGGGCAGCGACCACAGGGAACAGGACGCGGCGTTCCGCGCCGACGCGGACTACCTCGCCTCGGTCGTGGACGAGGTCATCCGCGCACGGACCGTCGAGGGTGGCGACCGCGGGACCGACGACCTGCTCGGGCTGATGCTCGGCGCCGAGCACCCGGCCGACGGTACGACGCTGGATCCGGCCAACATCCGCAACCAGGTCATCACCTTCCTCATCGCCGGGCACGAGACCACCTCGGGCGCCCTGTCCTTCGCGCTGTACCACCTGCTCAAGGACCCGGAGGCGCTGCGCCTGGCCCGGCGCGAGGCGGACGAGCTGTTCGGCGACGCCACCGACCCCGACCCGTCCTTCGAGGACATCGGCACGCTGCGCTACACCCGCCAGGTGCTCAACGAGGCGCTGCGGCTGTGGCCGACGGCGGCCGCCTTCAGCCGCCAGGCGCGCTGCGACACCCTGCTCGGCGGCCGCTACCCGCTGCGCGCCGGCCAGCTGGTGACGGTGCTCACGCCGATGCTGCACCGCGACGCGGCCTGGGGCGACAACCCCGAGCTGTTCGACCCCGCGCGGTTCACCCCCGAGGCCGAGGCGGCCCGCTCCCCGCACGCGTACAAGCCCTTCGGCACGGGCGAACGCGCCTGCATCGGGCGGCAGTTCGCGCTGCACGAGGCCACCATGCTGCTCGCGCTGCTGGTGCACCGCTACCGCTTCGTGGACCACGCCGACTACCGGCTGCGGATCAAGGAGACCCTCACCCTCAAGCCGGACGGCTTCACGGTCACCCTGGCTCCCCGTACGCCGCAGGACCGGGCGGCCGACCGCGCCGCGCTGGCCGTGCTGCCCGGCGCCGCGCACCCGGACGGCGGCGCGAGCGCGGCCGCCCCCGCCGACGGCCTGCCCACCCGGGTACGGCAGGGCACCGGGCTGCTGCTCCTGCACGGCTCCAACTACGGAACCTGCCGCGACGTCGCCGAGCGGCTGGCCGACCGGGCCGCCGAGCTGGGCTGCGAGAGCGCCGTGGCGCCGCTGGACGCGTACGCCGGCAAGCTGCCCGCCGACCGCCCCACCGTGATCGTCGCCGCCTCCTACAACGGACAGCCCACCGACGACGCGGCCGCCTTCGCGCGCTGGACCGAGACCGCGGCCGACGGAGCCGCGAGCGGAGCGCCGTACGCGGTGCTGGGCGTCGGCGACCGCAACTGGGCCGCGACCTACCAGCGCGTCCCCACCCTGCTGGACGACCGGCTGGCCGCGCTCGGCGGCGAGCGCATCCTGCCGCGCGCCGAGGCGGACGCATCGGGCGATCTGAACGGCGCGGTACGGGAGTTCACCGCCGCGCTCGGCGCCGCACTGCTGGAGCGGTACGGCGACCCCGCGAGCATCGGCGCCGCCGCGGACCCGGCGGACGGACCCGCCTACACCGTCACCGAGGTCACCGGGCGCCCCGGCGACGCGCTGGCCGCCCGCCACGCGCTGACTCCCATGACCGTCACCGAGGCCCGCCCGCTCACCGCCCCCGGCCACGCCCGACCCAAGCGCCTGCTGCGTCTGGCGCTGCCCGAGGGCGTCACCTACCGCACCGCCGACCACCTGGCCGTACTGCCCGCCAACGCCCCCGGCGCCGTCGACCGGGCCGTCGCCGCCCTCGGCGTGGACCCGGACGCCGTCCTGGACATCCGCGCGGCCCGGCCCTCCCGCGACACCCTCCCGCTGGACCGACCGCTGACCATACGTCAACTGCTCACCCACTACCTGGAGTTGGGCGCCCGTCCGAGTGCGGAGCAGGCGGCCCTGCTCGCCGCGCACAACCCCTGCCCGCCCGAGCGCGCCGCCCTCCAGGCGCTCACCGGCGAGGACCCGCGCACCGTCGTGGACCTGATCGAGGCACACCCCGCGCTGCGCGGCGCGCTGCCCTGGCCCGTCCTCCTGGAGCTGCTGCCGCCGCTGCGCACCCGCCACTACTCCATCTCCTCCTCGCCCGCCACCGACCCCGCGCACGCCGACCTGATGGTCTCCCTGCTGCCGGGCGGCACCGGCTCCGGCCATCTGCACGCGCTGCGGCCCGGCGACACCGTCCTGGCCCGCGTCCAGCCCTGCCGGGAGGCCTTCCGGATCGACCCCGCCGATTCCACCCCGCTCATCATGGTCGCGGCCGGCACCGGCCTGGCCCCCTTCCGCGGCGCGGTCGCCGATCGTCTGACGGCAGGTCAGAAGAGCCCCGCGCTCCTCTACTTCGGCTGCGACGCCCCCGACGCCGACTTCCTGCACGAGGACGAGCTGCGCGCCGCCGAGGCCGCCGGAGCCGTAGCGCTGCGCCCGGCCTTCAGCGCCCGCCCCCAGGACGGCAGGCGCTACGTCCAGCACCGCATCGCCGCCGAGGCCCCCGAGGTGTGGTCGCTGCTGGAGGCCGGGGCACGGGTGTACGTGTGCGGCGACGGCAGCCGGATGGCACCGGGCGTGCGGGACGCCTTCTGCGACCTGCACACCCAGCACACCGGCAGCACCCCGCAGGCCGCCCGGGCCTGGCTCGCCGAGCTGGTCGCGAACGGCCGCTACGTCGAGGACGTCTACGCCGCGGGCTGACCCCGCCGGCTCCCACGGGCCGCGCACGCCGGAGGGCCTGCGCGGCCCGTACGCCCCTACGGCTGGAAAACGCCTGCGCGGGCCGTACGCCGCCTACGGCCAGACGCGGTCTGGCTGTCCTGGTCCGCCGGCGCCAAGGTGGACAAGTGCGGGGACGGTAGCCGCACTTGTGGGGGAACGGCGGCTGGAGTGGACTGGGGAGGGTCATGACCAACGCCTTGATCATCGGTGGTGGCATCGCGGGCACGGTGGCCGCGATGGCCTTGCACAAGGCAGGCATCGACGCGGAGATCTACGAGGCATATCCGCAGGACGCGGACGAGGTGGGGGCGTTCCTCGTGGTCTTCGCCAACGGGCTGGAGGCGCTGCGGGCGATCGGCGCCCATGAGCCGGTGCTGGCGAACTCCTTCCCCGCCGAGCGGGTGGAGTTCTACAGCAGCGCGGGCAAGCACCTGGGCTCGCGCCCCATCGCGGGCTCGACGGGCGCGGGCGGGCTCGGCCCGCGCACGCTCCAACGCGCCACGCTGTACCGGGTGTTGCGCGAGGAGGCGGTGCGCCGCGGTATCCCGGTGCGGCACGGCAAGCGGTTCGTGGCCGCCGAGACGGTGACGAACGGGTTCAGTTACGGCCATATCGTGGCCTCCTTCGCCGACGGCAGCCGCGCCGAGGGCGACGTACTGATCGGCGCGGACGGCATCCACTCGGCCACCCGCAAGCTCATCGACCCGGCCGCGCCGCGGCCCCGGCACACCGGTCAGACCACCGTGTGCGGCTATGCCAGGGACGCCAAGTCCCTTCCCGCGCCCGGCACCTACACCATGATCTACGGAAAGCGGGCCTTCTTCGGGTGCACGCTCGCCCCGGACGAGAAGGAGGTGTGGTGGTTCGCCAACGTCCCCGGGCCCGAGCTGACCCGGCAGGAGCTGGCCGCCGTCACCCCCGACCAGTGGCGCCACCGCGTCGTGACCCTCTTCGAGGAGGACAACACGATGGCCGCCGACCTGGTCCGGGCCACCGGCGAGCACATCATCGGCTCCAACGCCTTCGACATCGCCTCCACCCCGACCTGGTCCAACGACACCATGGTCGTCATCGGCGACGCCGCGCACGCGTGCGCCCCCAACGCCGCCCAGGGCGCCTCGATGGCCATCGAGGACGGTGTCGTACTGGCCAAGTGCCTGCGCGACCAGCCCGATACACGGCGCGCGTTCGCGGCGTACGAGGAACTGCGCAGGGAGCGGGTGGAGAAGGTCGTCGCGGCCAGCGCCGAGATGGCGCGGCACATCACTCCGGGGCCGGTGCGCAGAGTCGTACGCGACGCGGTGCTGGCCCGGCGCATCGAACGCGGCGGCGCGGGCGCCGACGACTGGCTGACGGGCTACCGCATCGACTGGTGAGGCGGGCACCACGGGCAGGCACCGGCGCGGGTCGCTTCTGTCACAGGGAGCGGGCCGCGCCGCCGTCGATGCGGATGCTCTCGCCGTTGATGTACGCGGCATCGTCGGAGAGCAGGAAGCGGGCGAGCTTGCCGATCTCCTCGGTGGTGGCATAGCGCCCGGCCGGGATCCTGGCGAGGAATTCCGGGTCCTCGGGCCAGCTGTTCACAAAGCCCGGCAGGATGCTGTTCATGCGGATGCCCTGGGCCGCGTACCGGTCGGCATAGAGCTTGGTGAAGCTGCTCAGCGCCGCCCGCAGGCTGGAGTTGAGCGGGATCATCCCCATCGGCTCGAAGGCCGTGTAGGAGGAGAGGTTGACCAGCGCGCCCTTGCCGGCCCGCTCCAGGTGCGGGGTGACCAGGCGGGCCATCCGCACCACGCTCAGCACCAGCATGTCCAGGCCGTCGTGCCAGTCCTGGTCGGACATCGCCAGCAACTCGTCATTTCTGGCGTGGCCCGCGCCGTTGACGACGGCGTCGATCCGGCCGTACGTGTCCATGGTGCGCTCGACCAGCCGCGCCAGGTCCTCGGGCTCGGTCAGCGAGCCGACCGTGGCGATGCCGCCGAGCTCCCGCGCGAAGGCCTCGACGGAGGCGTCGATGTCCAGGAGGGAGAGGCGGTAGCCGGCGGCCGCCAGCTCGGTGGCGATGCCGCGGCCGATGCCAAAGCCGGCGGCGGTGACGAGGGCGACGGGCGCCGGGACGGGGGTCGGGGTGGTGCTCATGACGGGGCTCCTGTGCTGCACGCCGAAGCGGCGTCCGTACGTCTGTATGGCATTCACCGTACAGTCGAACGGTGAAACGGACAAACGGCGCAGTATGGGATCCGTCGTACGATCGATGCATGAGCATGTACCACCCCGACCGCGACCAGCTGCTCGTCGAGGACGTCCTCGCCGCCCTGGGCAACCCCGTGCGGCTCGGCATCGTGCGGGAGCTGGCCGCCTCCGGCGAAGCGCGGACCTGCGGCAGCCTCCCGCTGGAGGTGACCAAGGCCACCGCCACCCACCACTGGCGGGTGCTGCGCGAGTGCGGGATCACCCGCGAGCACAAGGAAGGCCGCTACAAGGCCGTCAGCCTGCGGCGCGAGGACCTCGACGCCCGCTTCCCCGGCCTGCTCGAAGCGGTCCTGGCGGCCACCTCGCCTACTCGCTGACGCCCTCCGGCCGCGCCTGGCGGGAGCCGGCGGCAGGCAGGTGGATCAGGATCAGGACGGCGGCGGCGACCAGGAAATTGCGGGTGGCGGCCTCCAGCCCGTTCCACTGCTTGGACTGCCACATGGCGAACCACTCGCCGCCGATGGCCAGGAAGCCGCCGCCGAAGAGCAGCATCAGCATCAGCAGCCCCGCGGTGCTCAGCTGCTTGGCGCGGGCGGTGCGGCCGCTGCGCAGCGCCCGCACCCACAGCACGGTCGCGGCGATGAGCAGCAGCGCGGCGATGGTCTCCCAGGCGATGACGGCGATGTACGCGATGTTCTGCACGGTGCGCGACTCGATGGCCCGCCACATCAGGTCCGGGTCCTTGAAGGTGGTGTCCATCGCCAGGACATGCTGGACGAACGCCTGGTTCGTACCGAAGTCCGTGATGTTGCCGAACGCGACGAGCGCGATGTAGAGCGCGACCGTGCCGGTGAGCACGGCCGCAGCTGATCTGATGGACATTCATCCTCCACTGCCCCGTGCGGGCCGCGACGGCAGGGCCGCCCGCACGAGGTCCTACTTCGAATCGACGGGGTAGGCGCGGCGGCCGCTGCCGGGCCGCCGTCGAATCCCCCTCGCCCCCGTGCGCGAACTGCCGCGATCACTCTGCCGTATACAAAAGCACCCAGGTGAGGCGATCGGGCAACGGGGTCCGCCTTCTTGGTCATCTCACCTGTCCGCTCAGCCCGCACGGCCCGCGCCGAGGCTGATGCGGACGGCGCCGTCGTAGGGCACAACGAAGGTCCGGCTGCTGCCCGCGGTCCAGTGCGCGGGGACCAGGAACAGCCGGGCGTTGGACTCCACGAGCAGCCGCAGCCCCCGGTAGCGGTAGGGGAACGTGCCCTTGGCGGGGCGGGGCAGCGGTGTCTCCGCGACGCCGGGCGGCAGATCCCCGAGCGGCTCCTTGGTGTAGAGCGTGACCTCCGGGCGCAGCGGCAGGGAGCCGGCGTCGTCCAGGGCCCGGCCCCGTCCGTAGGCGGCGGCGAAGCTGTTGGCGGCCCAGAACGAGCCGGCCACGACGATGACGGCGGCCCAGGCCAGGGCGTATCTGCCGATGCGCGCCACGGCGGCGGACTCCAGCCAGGCGGCCAGGGCGGTGGCGGTCGCGGCGGACGGGGGCAGCGGTGGCGGATCGTCGGGAGGAGGGTCCGGGGCGGTGTGCCGGTGGCCCCAGCGGATGCCGACGGTGCGCAGCAGCCACAGGCCGTACGCGGTCGCCAGGATGCCGCCGCCGAGGGACAGCGGGGTCGTCGCGATGCTCTCCGTGCGGGCCACCTGCGCAACCAGCAGGCCCATCACGCCCCGGGCGAACGCCAGCAGCCCGGCCAGGACCGTGAACAGGCCCACCCACCCGCTGAGCGCGTCGCGGTCCGGCGATACGAGCAGCCAGCGGACCGCGGCGTGCGCGGCGACGACCAGCAGGCCCGCGATCGCCAGGACGATCAGCGGCGGGTAGACCGCTTCCACTCCGTAGAGCAGCATCTCCTGGAGCGAGAGGTCGACCATGTCGAGGTAGACGCCGAAGTAGCGAAAGCGCGCGGTGGTCGCCACGTAGCCGAAGTAGAACAGCAGCGTGGTGGCCACGGTGGTCGGCGCGATGACGTTGGCCGCCGCCCACAGACGGCGGCCGATCTCACTGCCCAGCGGTCCGGGCTCGGGCTCCGGGTCCGGCGCGGGGGAGGGCGTCACGCCCCGGCCCGGGAGGCGAACAGCGCGCCGGTGGGCGTCACTTCGGGCGTCGGCTCGGTGGGCGGCTGGGTGGTCGGTGGCGGTGGCGGTGGCGGCGGTTCGGTGGTCGGCGGCTGGGTGGTCTCGGTGCCGGAGGGCGGGGTGTTCCCCTTCACGGTGATGGGCACGTCGCGGGTGACCACGGTCGTCACGGTGTGCCCGGCGGACGGCGCGTACTGGCTGCCGAGCCGCGAGCAGGGGCGCGGGGTGCGCGAGGTGCACTGGGCCACGACCTCGGTGTGCAAGGCCGCCGTCTCGCCGAGGGAGGTGGGGTCCACGACGTTGAGGCTGCAGCCGTTGTACGGCCGGCGCGACGCGGGCTGCAGTACCGTACCGGCCGCGCAGGTGGTGATCGGGTCGGTCAGACCGGAGCCCAGCAGCGCCGCTTCCGAAGCGGAGACCGTGCACGGCTCGCCGGAGAGGCTAAGGCGGTCCGCGCCGCGCAGCTGAAGCGCCTGGATCCGTACGGGGATGTCGGCGCCGTCATTGACGAGGACGATGCAGCCGCCCCCGGGGTTCAGGCCGTCGAGGCCGCCGTTGACCGGGTAGACGTTGTCCAGCGTCGGGCCCGGGATGTGGGCGACGCCACTGCCGCCGCCCGGCCCGCCACTGCCGCCGCCCGGACCTCCGGTCGCCGCGCCGCCGCTGCCTCCCGGGCCTCCGTTGCCTCCCGCGCCGCCGCCCGTGGGGCCGCCGGAGGTGTCCGCCGTCGCGCCGGAGCCGGTGCGCCCGTCGGAGGCCGCCCCCTGGGGTGCGGTGTCCGGGGAGTCGCCGGTCCCGGCCCGGACGACGGCGAAGATGCCGACGAGGAGCAGGACCGCCGCTGCCACGGCGAGGATCACATGGGTCGAGCGGCGTGCGGCCATGGCATCTCCCCCTTTGACCGGATGGTAGGAGGCCAACCGGCCGCGGTGAAGGGGCCTCGTCAGGGCGCGGGCACCACAGCCGTGGCGACCAGTGCCGTGCGCGGCGGGACGGTCAGCCCCTCGCCCGTTTTGAGAGTGATGGGCGCCGCCGGTGCGCCGTCCGCTGTGGTGGTGTCCAGCACGACCTCGTAGACCGCACCGGCCCGGCCGGGCACGGTGAAGTGCGCGGCGCCGGTGTCGGCGTTCAGGGCGGCGAGCAGGTCGTGGTCGGGCGCGGGTGCCCGGTCCCCGGCCAGGACGAAGGCCAGGAAGCGGGTGGCGGGGTCGTGCCAGCGGGCCGCGGTCATCGGGCGGCCCTCGCGGTCGTACCAGGCGATGTCCGGCGGATCGCCCTGCCCGGTGAGGAACGCGGTGCGCTGCAGGGCCGGGTGGGTGCGCTGGAGGGCGACGGCCCGGCGGACGAAAGCGGTCAGCTCGGTCGGCGTCGACCAGTCGTACCAGCTGAGGGCGTTGTCCTGGCAGTAGGCGTTGTTGTTGCCGCGCTGGGTGCGGCCCAGTTCGTCGCCGCCGTACAGCATCGTGCAGCCCTGCGACAGCAGGAGGGTGAGCAGCATGTTGCGGCGCTGGCGCTCGCGCACGGCGGTGATGGCGGGGTCCGAAGTGGGGCCCTCCACGCCGTAGTTGGCCGCGCGGTCGTCGTTCGTGCCGTCCTGGTTCCCCTCGCCGTTGGCCTCGTTGTACTTGTGCTCGTAGGTGACCAGGTCGTGCAGCGTCTTGCCGTCGTGGCAGGTGACGAAGTTGATGGAGGCGTCCGGGCCGCGCCGGTCGGCGGCGTACAGGTCGCAGGAGCCGGCGATACGGGTGGCCAGCTGCGCCACCGCGGGGCGGCCGCGCCAGAAGTCGCGGTAGGTGTCGCGGGAGCGGTCGTTCCACTCGTTCCAGCCGGGCGGGAAGCGCCCGACCTGGTAGCTGTCGGGGGCGCCCACGTCCCACGGCTCGGCGATCAGCTTGACGCGGTTGAGGACCGGGTCCTGGTAGAGCAGGTCGAAGAAGGCGGAGAGGCGGTCCACGTAGCCGAACTGGCGCGCCAGGGTGGCGGCGAGGTCGAAGCGGAAGCCGTCGATGTGCATCTCGGTGACCCAGTAGCGCAGCGAGTCCATGATCAGCCGCAGTACTTCGGGGCGGCCCGCGTTGAGGGTGTTGCGGGTGCCGGTGGTGTCGATGTAGCGGGAGGGGTCGGCCGGGTCCAGGCGGTAGTACAGCTCGTTGGCCAGGCCGCGCAAGCACAGCGCCGGGTCCTCGGGCGGGCCCTCGGCGGTGTGGTTGTAGACGACGTCCAGGATCACCTCCAGGCCCGCGGCGTGCAGGGCGCGCACCATCTCCTTGAAGTCGGTGAGCTGGCCGCCGTCGGCGCCGCGCGCACTGTAGGCGGCGTGCGGGGCGAAGAAGCCGATGGTGGAGTAGCCCCAGTAGTTGCTCAGGCCGCGGTCCAGCAGGAAGGGCTCGGAGAGGAACTGGTGCACCGGCAGCAACTCCACGGCGGTGACGCCCAGTTGGCGCAGGTGCTCGACGACGGCCGGGTGTGCGAGCCCGGCGTAGGTGCCGCGCAGCTCGGGCGGTACGGCGGGGTGGGCGGCGCTGATGCCCTTGACGTGGGTCTCGTACAGGACGGTGTGCGGCCACGGGTGGCGCGGCGGGCGGTCCGTGCCCCAGTCGAAGGAGGTGTCGGCGACCAGCGAGGCCAACGTGCGCGCGGCGAGCGGCTTGAGCACCCGCGCATAGGGGTCCAGCAGCACCTTGGTGCCGTCGAAGCGCAGGCCGCGCCCCGGCTCGAACGGCCCGTGCGCGCGGAAGCCGTAGGACTGCCCCGGGCCCGCGCCGGGCACATAGGTGTGCCAGATGTCGCAGTCCACCGCCATCGGCAGCCGCCGCTCGCCGCCCGCGTCGAACAGGCACAGCTCGACGTGCCCGCCGTACGCGCCCGCCGAGGAGTGCACCGCGAAGGAGGTGCCCGCGCCGTCCCAGTGCGCGCCGAGCCGGTACGGATCGCTCGCCGGTGTCGTCATCCGCCGTAACCGCCCATCGAAGAACCGTCCCTCAGTCGTATCCGCCGAACATGAACAGGGAGGCGCGCTGGTCCGCCGGGTTCATCAGCCCGTGCAGCTGGCCGCCCTTGAGGAAGGCCAGATGCCCGGCGGGCAGCCGGCGCACCTCGAAGCAGCGCACCCGGGTTCCCGAGTCGGCCCAGTCGCCGATCACCATCAGCCCGTCGCCCTCCAGCATCAGGAAGACCTCCTGGTTGTCGCGGTGCCGGTGCAGCCCGATGCCGCAGGCCGGGTCCAGGACGTGCAGATCCATGTAGTTCACCGCGAGGAAGGGCTCCGCATCGCCGCTGACGTGCCCCTTGTTGCCGTACGCGTCCAGGTTGTACGGCTCCAGCGCGCGCCGCAGCTCGTTGCTGCCCGCCCAGCGCCCGTAGTCGCTGAAGAGCGTGCGGAACTCCAGGAAGCCCACCCCGCCGTGCGGGTTGGGGCTGGTGCCCACGCTGAGGTAGTGCTCCCAGCCGCGCACCTTCATCTCGAAGGCCAGGCGGACCGTGCCCGAGGGCGGGTCGGCCGCGCCCGCGCCGTCCGGCGCCGCCGTCCAGCGCAGGTCGATGGTGCAGGGGAGCACCGGGTGCATGGCGTGGCGCGGGGCGACGGCCCGCAGGTCCTGGTTGGTCAGCTGGTCGCGGGCGAAGTCCTGGCCCAGGCCGGTGACGATGTCGGGGCGGGGCGTGAGGAGCCCACGATCCAGCGCCGACCTGCCGCGCTCGCCCAGCAGTTCGCGCAGCCCGTCGCCGACCCGGCCCCACAGCTCGACCGTGTAGAAGTCGCTCTCCTCGTCGTAGGGCACCGGCACGGTCACCGGCGGGCCGCCCTGTACGGAGACCACACAGCCGATCACATCGCCCAGCCGCCCCGCCTGCCGCCACAGCGCCGAGTCGGGGCCGCCCCGGTAGGACAGCTGGAGGAAGGGGCCGCGCCAGTCGCCGACCGCCGCCCAGCCGCGCACCGCCCGGGTGTCGCCGAGCGTGAAGTCGCGCAGATTCTGCTTCTGGAAGTCGCTCTTGTCGTCCTGCTGTGCCGGATCGAGCTGGTCCTGGTTGGGGGAGGCGGGTCCGTACAGCTGCAACGACCGCAGGGGATACAGGTGTTGGAGCGACTCGGGCTCGTACAGCTCGCGCTCGGCGGCGAGCCGGGTGCGCTCCAGCAGGCCCAGGAGTTTCAGGAGGGGGTTGTCGGCCGCGTAGTCCGGTGGCTTGACGGGGTCGACGCGGAAGACCGAGTCGGTGTGCACGATCTTGGGCATCGCGGGACCGCCTTGAGGGAAAGGGGATTCAGGTGGTGTGGTAGAGGAACGCGACGAACTTCAGCGGCTCCTGGTGCGGATTGCGGATGCCGTGCACGCCTCCGCTCTTGGTGTAGATCACGCTGCCCGGCTTGACGGGCAGCTCACGGCACTTGACCGGCCCGACACCGAAGACCGGGCGCTCCACCAGCGGATAGCCGCTGGTGGTCGGGTCGTCGCCGTCGCTCATGTACGCGATGCCGGTGCCGGAGACGACGTAGTACAGCTCCTCGGAGCCGATGTGGCGGTGGGCGCCCTCCACCGCGCCCGGCGGCACCGTCACCTCGTGGAAGAACACCAGATCGCTGCCCAGCTCGCGCTGGAAGAGCCAGCGCATCTGCACGATGTTGTCCTCGTGCCGCTCCGGATCGCCCTCGTCCGTCATGGCGTTGCGGTAGTTGACCGGCTGGAGCTGCGAGGCGTCCGGGAGGAAGAAGCCGCGCTGGAAGTCCAGCAGGTAGTTGCTGTCGGAGACGGTGTTCTGCGGCGAGCTGGGCTTGGGAGTGCGCGGCTCCTGGTGGGAGCGCAGATAGGCGTTGTCCCACTGCGGATTGCCCAGTTTCTGGCCGGTGGGGTACAGCATCCCGTCCTCGCGGAAGGCCATCGCGACCTCGGTGACCGAGCCCAGCAGGGGGGAGAGGCGCGGGACGCGGGTGATGGGCGCGTCCTTGCCCATGAGGGGCAGTACGCGGTGGTCGTGCGGGGTGCCGTCGGGCGGCTCCAGGGTCTCCCAGATCTCGGTGGCGTACGCGCCGATCACCGGGTCCCAGTGCAGGGTGACGATGGCCTCGGCCGCTTCGGCCGGGTCCTCGCCGGTGACCTTCAGCCACGCCTTGGTGCGCGGGCCCAGCCGCCGCCCGAACTCCCGCGCCTGCTCCACCAGGCGGATGCCGGAGTACTCGATGCGCAGCATCGGGCACAGCTTCACCCCGCCCAGGAACACATCGCCCTTGATGGCGGTGCCGTCGGCCGAGCCGCGTACCTCGGCGACGTAGTAGCGGTAGCGCGAGGAGCGGGTGGCGTTGAGATAGCGGGCGTGGTAGATCCGGTCGGGGTAGAAGACGACCCGGAAGATCTCGTTCTCGGGGTGGGTGAAGACCTCGTCGAAGCGGCTGTCCATGTCATGGCCTCCCGGCCCGGTCCAGCAGCGCGTCGCCGACGCGGAAGGAGTTGGCCTCGATGGTGAGGGTGGGGTTGGCGCTGCCGGAGGTGGGCATGAACGCGCCGTCGGTGACGTAGAGGTTGTCGAAGTTCCAGGCCCGGCAGTCCCGGTCCAGCACCGAGTCGCTCGCTTCGGTGCCGAACCGCGCTCCGCCCAGCACGTGGTTGGCGATCCGCACCACCGAGCCGCCCACCGACCCGGCAGAGACATCCCGTACGTCCCCGCCGCGCACCAGGATCTGCCGGCACTGCTCGGCCAGCACGTCCATCAGCGCGCGGTCGTGCGGGTGCCAGGTCTTGAGGATGTACGCGGCCGGGCGCCCCCACTTGTCCTTGACGGTGGGATGCAGCTCGATGCGGTTGGCGCGCTGCGGCACCTGGTTGGCCATGAACGCCACCGACAGACGGCGGCCGAAGCTGGCGTCGAGGTAGTCCTCGAAGCCGTCGCCGAGAATGCCGGTGTCGAAGAGGTAGCCCTTCCACATGTTGTCCATGTCCATGGCCTGCCAGGTGCGGGCCAGCGACAGGGGCAGCGCGCCGTCGGAGGTGTTGTTGTAGATCACCCCGCCCGCCCACAGCCGCTGCTCGCGGAACCACTCCGGGCGGGCGCAGTGGTCGGTGGCCCAGTCCGAGTCCAGCGTGCGCGACTTGTCGGCGCGGGTGGGCACCACGCACTGCGCGCCGCCGAAGCAGTGCGTCAGGAAGTAACTGCCCAGCAGGCCATTGGCGTCGATGCGCTTGCCGAAGGCCGGATCCAGCTGGGCGGAGAGCTTCAGCAGCCGTACGGACTCGACCGCGGAGCAGGCCACGATCACCGTGCCGGCGGTGATCGTACGGGGCGTGCCGGCCGGGTCGCGGTAGTGCACGCGGGTCACCCGCGGCCCGTCGGCCTCCAGGTGGGTGACCGTGCAGTTGGCGCGCAGCTCGAAGCCGCCCGCGCCGTCGGCCAGCGGGGCCAGCAGCGACACCCAGACGTTGGACTTCAGGCCCAGCGGGTCGCCGTAGCGGTTCACGAACGCCGACTTGATGGTCTCGGGGTCGGCGGGCACGGTACGGCCGCTGGGCGCGTGGTCGCGGGTGATCACCGCGAGCGGGGTGCGGTAGCGGCGCATGCCCAGCGCGTCCATCCCGGCGGCGGCGTACGCGCTGATGGGGTTGGCCTCGAGCGGCGGCTGATAGAAGTCCTGGGAAGGGGACTTGGCCTGCCCCTCCCAGGTGCCGTTGATGCCCACCAGGCGCTCGGCCTTGGTGTAGTACGGCTCCAGCTCCGGGTAGCCGATGGGCCAGTCCCGGGCCTCGCGGCGCACCTCGCCGCCCGGGTCGTCGCGCAGATCGGTGCGGGCGGCGTTGAAGGAGGCCAGCGTCAGGTCCTCGGGGGTGAAGCGGGGTGACACCCCGCCGTACAACTGCGTTCCCCCGCCCACCACTTGGGCGGTGTAGCCCTCGATGGTGACCCGGTCCCTGCCGTCGCTGTCGCGGTAGACGTGCGGCTCGTCGTTGAGGTCCGGCTCGACATGGCTGGAGTAGTAGGACTCACCGGTGTTGGCCACGCCCTGGACGGTGATGCGCTTCTCCGCGCCGGTGGCGAAGCACTCGTCGCGCTTGAAGTCCGACAGGCCCGACGGGCTCTGCTGCTGGGTGCGCAGCAGCGGCCCCTTCTCCAGCATCACCACGCGGTGCCCGGCGCGTACCAGGGTGTGGGTCAGCGGGGCACCGCCCGCTCCGCTGCCGATGACCACGAAATCGGCCTGCTCCTGGGACATAGGGGCCCCCTCAGCCGCGGTAGTCGGTGTTGTGGCCCAGCGGCGCCTCCAGCGCCCGCCGCCAGTCGAAGAGCGTGCCGTCCGCCTCGTCCCGGAAGCGGCTCTCCAGATATATCCAGCCCGCTGCGCCGGAATTCCCGCCGTGCCTGGGGTGGGCGAAAGCTCCGGTCATCGCGTGCCGTCGCAGGAGCAGCAGGAAGTGGCGCGGGCTGCCGTAACGGGAGTAGTCCCAGCCGTCAACCTTTTCGCTCTCCATCTGCCGGTACAGGTCGGCGAACATTTCCGGCGGCGCCGCGGCCGGGTCGAGGCCACCGAACCGGGCGCGCAGAATCTCCCCGGCCATGGCGAGACAGGTGCGGTAGTCGTCCGCGTGGTGCTGTTCCTGGCGGGCCAGGACCTTGTCGATGTAGTTGACCGTGCCGACCTCGTCGTCCAGTTGATAGGCCAGCGGGAATTCCTCCGCCCGCGCGGCCCGGTCCAGCGATTCGTACACCCCGCGGATGAAGCGTCGGTTCTCCTCCAGGCGGAAGGGCAGCAGGTGGCGCACCAGCCGGCCCAGCAGATCGCGCTCGGCGCGGGTGAAGGTGAGCGGCACCGCGCAGCCGTCGGTGAAGAACCGCGACCACGGCTCGCCGTTGTCCAGCACCGTGCGCTGCGGGTTGACCGGGTCCAGGCCGAAGACGCCGTCCGCGGCGAACTTGTAGGCGTGCACCTGCGCCTTGGGTACGCGCACGGTCGTGGCGTAGAAGCCGGTCGGCTCCCCTCCGAAGCGCACCGCACGCAGCGGCAGCGGCGCGTGCAGCGGCCCGAACGTGCCCACCACGCTCACCTCGCGCACCGCTTCGCGGCCGGTTCCGGCCCGTGCGTCATAGACGAAGGTGACGTCGTTGTAAGGGTAGGAACCGGCCGCCGAAACTCCGTCCCAATGGGCGTCGATCACCGGGAAACGCCAGGCCTCGCAAATCGCGGAGCGTGGATCTCCCGCGGCGTACTGGCCGAAATCATGGCGCGGTTCACCGCTTTGCCGGGCAAGGTATTTGGTGCAGTGATTCAGGATGTACTGATCGTCCTTCTCCATGACCACGATCGCCACTGTGGCACCCCCGAAAGGCCGTGCTGTGTCAACGAACGTATTGCGGCCGGAGGGGGTTGTCCACGCCACGAGCGGACGTCGTATCGTGCCTGATATGCGGGCAGCATGGTACGAGAGCAAGGGACCGGCCCAAAAGGTGTTCCGGGTGGGGGAGTTGTCGACTCCCGAGCCGGGTCCCGGCGAGTTACGGATCAGGCTGGAATACTCCGGGATCAATACCGGGGACGTGAAGAAGCGCCAGGTGTGGCTGGGCGCGGACCGTATGCCCTATCCGCGGGTGGTGCCGCACAACGACGGCGCGGGAGTGGTGGACGCGGTCGGCGATTCGGTGCCCGGCGACTGGCTGGGCGAGCGGGTGTGGTGCTCCTACGCCCAGAGCTACCGGCCGTACGGCACCGCCGCGCACTGCACGGTGGTGCCCGAGGGCTGCGTCGGCGTGCTGCCCGACAGCGTCTCCACCGAGCAGGGCGCCTGCCTCGGCGTGCCCGGACTCACCGCCCACCGCGCGCTGTTCGCCGACGGCCCGCTCTCCGGGGCCACGGTGCTGGTGGCCGGCGCGCTGGGCACGGTCGGCCGCGCGGCGGTGGTGCTGGCGCACCGCGGCGGGGCGCGGGTGATCGGCACGGCCACCCGCGCCGAGCAGCTGGAGCACGTCCGCGAACTGGGCGCCGACCACGCGCTGCGGGCGTTCAGCGGCCTGGCGGACGCGGTCCTGGAACTGACCGGCGGCCGCGGCGCCGACCGCATCGTGGAGGTCGCCCTGGACGCCAACGCCCGCCCCGACGCCCGGCTGCTGGCCCCCGGCGGCACCATCGCCGCCTACGCCACCCACGAGCCCGACCCGTCCCTGCCGTTTTGGCCGCTGGCCTTCAAGAACGCCACCCTGCGGCTGCTGGGCTACGACGACTTCCCCCAGGACGCGGTACGCGCCGGCATCACCGAGGTCACCGCCGCCGCCGCGGCCGGCGCGCTGCGCTACCCGATCGCGCACGTCTTCCCCCTGGAGGACATCGCGGCCGCCCACGAGGCGGTGGAGCGCCCGTCGCGGCCGGGCCGGGTGCTGATCGGTCTGGGCGCGGACCGGTGGCCCGACGACCCGCGGCCCTCAGGGCCGGACCGTCACAGGCCCTGGTAGCGCTCCGGTTCGACCACCGTGGACAGCCCGTTGAGCAGCAGCCGGGTGCCGCCGCGCAGATGGGCGGTGTCCTGGCTGCCGTCCCCGGTCAAGGCGAGAGAGGCGTACTGCTCGGTCCACACCAGCCGGGATCCGCCGTCCTGTGCGGCGAGTTCGACCGTGACCAGGGAGACCCAGCGGCGGACGCCGTCGACCTGCGCTTGGTAGCTGTAGACGATGCGCCGGTCGGGGACGATGTCCAGGAAGCGGGAGCGGTAGGCGAGATGCTCCTCGATGCCCATGGAGGAGAACACGTTACGGGCCTCCTCGCCCCCGCCGACGCGGAAGTCCAGCTCGTGCGAGGCGGTCTTGGAGGAGCCGGGGAGACGGAACCAGCGGGTGCGCAGCGCCGGATCGGCGAAGGCCGCGAAGACCCGCGCCGGGGGCACCAGGAAGTCGGACGCGACGGAGAACGAACCGTGCAGGACCGGCCCCTGGGCCCCGCCGGACGGCTCGTCACCCAGGGAACTTCCTTCGCCCACCAGCGCTGTGCCATCGGCAGTCATCGCCTGGGCGTAACCCACGGTCCACGGGCGCCCCGGCCGGGGCCGCGGCGCCTACATCCGCCTCCCGCGCCGCCGCGCGCGGAACCCGAGCAGCAGACCGGCCAGGGCGAAAGCCAGGCCCGACGCGGCGATCAGCCAGCGCATCTCGGCTCCGGTGGCGGGCAGTTCGGGGTGGTCGGGGTCGGGCCCCGGCGTGGGCGTCGGGTGCGGGGACGGCGGCACGGGCGGGGTGGGCGTGGGGGAGGGGGTCGGGGTGGGCGGCGGCGTCGGCTCGGGCGGGAAGGCGTTGGTCACGGTGACCGAGGACCGGTCGGCGGCCCGCACCACGCCGTCCCCGGCGCCGCCCGCCGTACCGGCGTCGGAGTCGGTGACGGTCACCTTCGCGCCCGCGGGCCGGGGGGTCTCCCGTACGGTGCACACCGCGCCCTTGAGGACCTCGATGGTGCGCGAGCGGCCCGCGGCGAGACTGAAGCGGGCGTCCTCGGGGCGCAGTCGCAGGGGCAGTTCGCTGCCGTCGCTGTCGTGGGCGACGCAGGAGACGGTGAAGGTGAACGGGCCCTTGCCGGCCGCGTTGCCGGTGACGCGCTTGGTGACGGTCAGCCGCCCGCGGTCGAAGGTGTTGGTGGCGGTGACGGTCACGGCCGGGTCGCCGGTGCCGCCCAGGACCACCGCCCGCTCGGCCGTGCCGTGGTCGACGCTGGAGGACGAGGCGCCGCCGTTGCGCTCCTCGGCCGCCCAGCAGCGGGTGCCCTTGGGCAGCGGGAAGCCCAGGTCGTCCACCGTGACCGTGTCGCTGCCGGTGAAGGTGTAGCGGCGGCGGTCCACCAGCGTGCGGGTCTGTCCGGGGGCGGTGTGCAGGGTGCAGGTCAGCAGCAGCGCGAAGGTGCGTCCCTCGGCGAATCGCGCGGCGCCGCCGGTGACCTTCTTCGCCAGGCGCAGCGTGCCGGTCTGGTAGGTGTTCGTGGCGGTGACGGTGACCTGGGGGGCGTCCTTGGTGACGATGACCGCGTCACCGTGGTTGCCGTGGTCGACCGTGGTCTCGGTGGCGCCGCCCTTGTCCATCTCCTCCGCCCAGCAGCGGGCGCCGATGGGCAGTTCGGTGGGGATGCGCAGGGTCTCGCCCGCCGCGACGGTGTAGCGCTTGCGGACCACGAAGGCCACCAGCGGGTCGCCGTCCGGGCCCTCGGCCTCGCGGATGCAGGTGACGCGGAAGACGAACTCCCGGGCGTACGGGGCGTCTTCGGGCGCGCCCTCGATCTTCTTGGTCAGGGACATGCGGCCGGTGGAGAAGGTGTTGGTGAAGTCCACGGCGACGGGGGTGGTGGTGTCCTTGGTGACGGTGACCGGGCCGACCGGCGGCGGGGTGTCGTCGGCGCCGCCGTTGTCGGCCTCGCTGACCGTGCACTCGGCGCCCACCGGCAGATCGGTCAGCTCCGCGGTCAGGTTGGGCGCGCGGGCGGTCAGCGTACGGACCACCACCTCGCGCCGCCCGTTGAAGTCGCAGGCCACCCGGAAGCGGAAGGTGCGGTCGGCGAACTTCGTCCCCGGCCCCTGCACCTGCTTGACCACCCGCAGCCCGCCCACCGCGAAGTCGTTGGCGACGGTGAGGGTGGCGGTCCGGTCGGGCACGGAGCCGATGACGGCGGTGTCGCTCTCACTGGACCCGGTGGCCGTGACGGTCACCGAGCTCGCGCCGCCGTTGCCCGGCTCGGTGGCCGTACAGCGGGCCCCGCGCGGAATGTTGTCCAGGCCCTGCTCGCCCGCCCCGTCGAAGGTGAGGTCCTTGGGGAACCCGGCCAGCGGCTGGCCCTGGTAGGTGCAGGCCACGCGGATGGTGAAGGGGCCCTGGCCGACGGTTTTCGCGGCCGGACCGGTGACGGACTTGCGGATCTTCAGGGCGGCGTTGGTGTAGGTATTGGTGATCGCGATGTGCTCGCCCTCCTGGTCGGGCGTGGCCGGAGTGATCACCACCCGCCGGGCGTTGGCCTCCCCCAGGTTCTCGCTCTGCGCGCCCGCCGAGTCGGTCTCCCACACCAGACAGGTCGCCCCGGCCGGGACGCCGATCAGCGCCATCGGCGTATAGAGCGTGATCTCGGACGTGTCCTCGCGGACGACCTGCGGGGTGCCGCCGGTGGGGGTGACGGTGCAGCGGTAGGCGACCTTGTAAGGGCCCAGCGCGACGCCCGGCGGCGGATTCTCCGCGATCTTGTCGATGCGCAGATTGCCGAACCGCATCCCGATGCCGACCTTGGGCGGCTCGGTGGTGGGCAGGTCCTGCGGCCGGCCGCCGCGCAGGATCGTCTCGGAGTGCGCGAAGGAGTTCCAGGCGATCGAAGGGTCACCGGGCCGGTCCAGGTCCACCGGCGAGGACATCGGCAGCCGCACGAACACCTCGCCGCCCGGGGCCAGGGTGTCGTTGAAGGTCACCCGCATCTCCACACCGCTGGCCTCGCGGGTGTACCCGTCTTTCCAGTCTCCGGCCGTGCAGTTGCGGCGCGGTGTCTTGATCAGGTCCGAGCAGGGGCTGGTGACGGTGGCGTACCGGGTCCTGAGGTTGCCGTCGCCGATCAGGGACGGCGCCCCGGACAGCCGCGGGCGCGGGCTCCACTCGGTGCCGCGCGGCTGGTTGCCCAGCAGCACCCCGGTGTCGCCCTCGTACGGGAGGATGTCCAGCAGCCGCACCTCCGAGGTCGGGTCGGTGCCGGAGTTGACCGCGCGGATGAGGTACTCGAAGTCCTCGCCGGGCTGCACCAGCGCGGTGCAGGGGTACTGGGTGTAGGTGCGCCCGCCCTGCTTGAGCAGCGGGCAGGAGGGCGAGTCCAGCGGTACGTACTGCTTGGTGACGGTGTTGTAGAAGGCCAGCGAGTCGTTCCCGGCCACCCACTTGGTGGCCTCGAAGGCCGTGCCGGGCAGCGTGGTGATCTCGGCGCGGGAGGTGCAGTAGCGGCCCGGCCCGAAGTTGGCGGTGTCGTCGACCACCTGGCCGTCGCGCCGGGAGTTCATCAGACAGGACACGTCCTTGCGGCCCTCGGAACCGGCCCCGAAGACGTTCTGCGCCACCGAGTCGCCGGGCACGCCGGGCGCCAGCTTCACCTGGAAGGTGATCTTGATTTCGGCGCCGGGCAGCATCGTCCAGTTAGGCCAGCGCCAGCGCACATGGGTCACCCGCCCGTCCGCGTTGCGCTGCGGCTCGTACGTGGGAGCGGGCGGGGCGGGCGTCCCGGAGGGCACCTTGTACGTCATACGGAAGGGCAGCCCGCCGTCGCCCGCGAAGGTCTCGTCGAAGCGCAGCAGTTCAGGGATGGGGTCGGCGATGACCAGGCCGGGGATCGGGCCCGTGCCCGTGTTGCGGACGGTCAGCGTGAACGGTGCCGTCTCCCCGGGGCCGATCCGCGAGTCCGGGGTCTTCTCCACGTCGAGCTGGGCGGTGCCCTCCTTCACTGTGAGCGTGGCCTCGCTGTCCCCGAACGGGAAGAGTTTGCCGGGCTGTTGGAGGCGGCTCTCGCCCGCGGCGCTCGCGGTGTCGTGCAGCGTCTCGGGGATCTCGGTGTCGGGGTCGGAGCGCAGGGTGCGGCGGGCGGCGACCTTGAAGCAGACGGTGGTGTCGCAGGCCCGGCCGGGGCGCAGCGGTGCGCCGGGGGTCAGCACGTACTCGCCGCTGGAGTTGGTGAAGGTGATGCGCAGTCCGCGGACGTCGGCGGCGTTGACTCCGGCCGGCAGGTCCGGGGTGTCGCTGGCGGTCGGGGTGCCGTTGGTGAAGACCGGCGGACTGGCGGTGCAGCCGGTGGTGCAGGCGTCGACCTGGACCCGGTCGGCGCCGGGCGGGAAGGTCACGCCGGTGAGCCGTACGAAGTCCACCGCGTCGAAGAAGTCCGCGTCGAGGTCGGTGACCTGGAGCTGCTTGAGGTTGATGTTGCCGGTGTTGCGGGCGGTGATCCGTACGTCGGGCTGTTGCGGGGGGACGCCCGGCAGGGTGCGCGCCACGGTGGAGGGGGAGATGGTCTTCTGCACCGAACCGGCGGTGCGCGCGGGGCGGGTGACACTCTCCTCGTGGGTGCAGGCGTTGCCGCCGATGGGCTTGCCGTTCGAGGTGATCTGCGCGCAGTTGCGGAAGCTGACGTCGTCGGCGACGCCGTCGCGGCGCACCACCTCCACGTCCACCATGATCCGGCCGTTCGGCGGCAGACTGCCGTCCGCGAGGCGGGCCCGAACGCCCTTGGCGCGGGCCAGCAGCGCGGCGTCGGAGGCGTTGTAGGCCACCCAGGCGCGGGCGTTGGGGTCGTAGACCTCCAGCAGCACGGGGAGACCGGCGGGGCTGCGGTAGCGCAGCGTGAGCTTGGTCAGCCGGACCACGTCGAAGGGGTTGCCGGCGGCGTTGGGGTCCGGCGGGTCGGTGATGGCGGGCTTGTCCAGCGGTACGGTGCCCGCGTTGGCCAGGTCGAGGGTGAAGGTCACCGGCTGGCCGGGCGGCACCTCGGTCTGGGAGGCGGACTTGGAGGTGCGTACGTCCTCGGTCTGCTGTCTCAGGGGCAGGGTCGCACAGGCGGTTCCGGCGCCCGCGCCCGCCCCGTCGACGGGGTTGGTGGCGCCCGCGTCGGCGCAGTTGCCGACGCTGGTGCCGGTGGCCTTGTCGTTGAGCGTGCCGTGCAGGGAGAGACGTCCGGTCGCGTTGGTGGCGATGGTGCCGCTGCCGGCGGCGTCGGTGCCGCGGAAGGTGACCGAGACCTCCTTGGGCGGGCTGCCCGCGGGGCATCCGGTGGACGGGAAGTCCTGGCGGGCGGGCGGCTGGGTGAGCTGGCGCGGGGTGGGCCTGCTGCCGTCGCGGCAGACGACGGTGACCGTCGCCGAGGTCGCGCCGCTGGGGAACTCCACCCGCATCTTGGACACATCGACCATGTCGAAGTTGTTGCGCGCGGTGGCCGAGGGCTCGGTGATGGTGAGGGTGGCCACGGGGAAGGAGGAGGTGTTGCGGGCGCCGATCACCATGGCGACGGGCGCCTTGGTGCCTTGCACGGCCTCGCCGTCGGCGATGTAGTTGCCGTCGGTGTCGGAGAAGAAGCTCTTGGTGGGCTGCACGGTGGCGATGTTGGGCAGGATGTCGTACGTCGCACACGCCTCGGGCCCGCTCACCGAACCGGCCACGGTGTCCCGCGCTGTGGTGGTGGCGCAGTTGCGCACCTGCTGACGCGTGGTCGGGGCGAGCGGGGCGCCGGTGGAGCGGACGGTGTCGCGCAGCTTCAGCCGCATCGCGACCTCGCCGCCGGTCGCGTCGTAGGGGAGTTTCGCGCCGGAGGCGGCCGTGAACTCGAACTTCACCCCGGTGATCTTGTCCGCCGCGACGCCGGGAGGCAGGGTGACGGCCGGTCCCGCGGTGGCCGGGCCCGCGACGTACTCGCTGTCCCGGCAGGGCGTCCCCGGCGGCTTGGTGCACACCAGCACCCGTACCCGGTCGGCGCCGGCGGGGAAGCGGGCGACCGGGCCGACGGAGACCACGTCGAAGTTCTCGTAGGTGGCGGGCGTGGTGTCGGCGGTGGTCAGGGAGGTGACCTCGGCCGAGGTGGAGGAGGCGTTGCGCACCCCCAGCGTGATCGTGGACTCCTCGTCGGACTGGGCGACGGCCGCGCCGTCCGACCACTTCTTGGTGGTCGCGGGGCGCACCTGGCGGGGGATACGGACCGTCACATCAGCGCCGTCGGAGGCCGGGTCGGCGTTGTCGGCGTCGATGGTGGCGGTGTTGGGGACCTTCGCGCCGTCGGCGAGGGTGGTCTCGGCCGGCACCCGCATGCCGATGGCGATATTGCGGCTGACGCCGGCGGGCAGCCCGGTCGACCCGGCGGGGGCCGGCGGGCTGGGCAGCGCCTCGGTGAAGCGGATGGTCAGTTTGCGGGTGGCGGCGTCGTAGGTGACCTGCCGGGTGTCGGTCGTCTTGGGCAGCGAGGAGATCTCGAAGTCCGCCGGCAGCACGTCCTCGAGGACCACGTTCACACAGGCGGTGGTCAGTGAGGAGCAGGAGGCGGTGAGGGTGTAGGTGAAGGTGCCGCCGGGCTCGATGGGCATGGTCGCGCCCGTGACGCGCTTGACGATGCCGACGTCGGCATCGGCAGCGTGCGCGGGGCCGACGGGGGCGCCCAACAGGGTCCCCGCGACCGTCGCGACGACCACGGCCATCGACAGGCCAAGGCGAATCAGCCGCTTCCGCACACCTGCTCCTTGCGCTATGCCAGGGATATCGCGAGACAGCATCACAGGCGAAGCGCAATAAATCGGTTGATGCACGGATGAAACTATTGTTTTGCCCCCAAATAGACCTGCCTGGCGCCGAATGGACCGGCTGGAACGGGGCGGCCGCCGCGCCGGGCGGAGCGGATGCGCGGCCCGCGGACATATCGGGCCGCGTGCTGGGCACCCGGAGGGTTCCGGACGTCCGGAACCCGAAAGGAGAGCGACATGGCCGAGCAGCGCGCATCGTCCGGCACGGGCCCCGAGCAGCACGACGTGGTGGCCCTGCTGATGCGGCAGCACGGTGAGATCCGCCAGCTGTTCGCGGAGGTGGAGTCCTCCAAGGGGGAGGACCGGCGGGACGCGTTCCACCGCCTCGTACGGCTGCTGGCGGTGCACGAGACCGCCGAGGAGGAGGTCGTCCACCCCTACGCCCGCCGGGTGCTGGCCGACGGCGACCAGGTCATCGACGCGCGGCTGAAGGAGGAGGAGCAGGCCAAGGAGATCCTCGGCCGCCTGGAGCACCTGGACGTGGACGACGCGGGATTCCTGCCGCAGCTGCAGGAACTGCGCGCCGACGTGGACGCGCACGCCCGCGCCGAGGAACGCGAGGAGTTCGTCGCACTGCAGGCCGAGACGGACGCCACCAAGCTGCGCGGCCTGGCCGTGGCGGTCCGGGCGGCCGAGGCCGTCGCCCCCACCCACCCGCACCCCGGCACCGGCACCGCCGCCAAGAACCTGGCCGTCGGCCCGATGGCGGCCATCGCGGACCGGGTCAAGGACGCCATCCGCAAGGCCCGGGAGGAGAACTCCTGACAGCGCGGGCAGCCAGCCGCACACCGCCCAGCGGCCTGTCCGGGGCGGGCGGGGGCGCCGTGCCCCCGCCCGCCGTCCGTCCCGTTTCCGATCGCAGGAGGCCACCGTGTCCCGCCCCCGCATCGTGATCGTCGGCGCCGGCTTCGCCGGTTACCAGTGCGCCCGCACGCTCACCAAGAAGGCCAAGGGCGCCGCCGAGATCGTGCTGGTCAACCCGAACGACTACTTCCTGTACCTGCCGCTGCTGCCCGAGGTCGCGGCCGGAGTGCTGGAGCCGCGCCGGGTCTCGGTGTCGCTGACCGGCACACTGCCGCGCGTCAAGCTCGTACTGGGCGAGGCCGGCTCGGTGGATCTCGCCGAGCGCCGCCTCTCCTACACCGACCCCGAGGGCCGGGACGGAACCCTCGGCTACGACCGGCTCGTCCTGACCGTCGGCAGCGTCAACAAGCTGCTGCCCGTCCCCGGCCTGGCCGAGCACGCGCACGGCTTTCGCGGTATGCCCGAGGCGCTGTACCTGCGCGACCACGTCACCCGGCAGATCGAACTGGCCGGCGCCGCCGAGGACCCGGCCGAGCGGCTGGCCCGTACCACCTTCGTCGTGGTCGGCGCGGGCTACACCGGCACCGAGGTCGCCGCCCACGGCGTGCTGCTCACCGACGCGCTGGCCCGCCAGAACAGCGGACTGCGCGACGACCGGCGCCCGCGCTGGATGCTGCTGGACATCGCCGAGAGGGTGCTGCCCGAACTCGACTCCCGGCTGTCCAGGACCGCCCACCGGGTGCTGCGCAAACGCGGGGTGGAGGTGCGCACCGGCACCTCCGTCAAGGAAGCCACCGCCGACGGAGTGCTGCTGGACGACGGGGAGTTCGTGCCCAGCCGGTCCCTGATCTGGTGCGTGGGCGTACGGCCCGACCCGCTGGTCGCCTCGATGGGGCTGCCCACCGAGCGCGGCCGGCTGTGCGTGGACGAGTACCTGGCGGTGCCGGGCCACCCCGAGGTACTGGCCTGCGGCGACGCCGCCGCCGTACCGGATCTGACCCGGCCCGGCGAACTGACGCCGATGACCGCCCAGCACGCCCAGCGCCAGGGCAAGGTCGCGGCGCACAACGTCGCCGCCTCCTGCGGGCAGGGCACCGCCCGCCCCTACAAGCACCACGACCTCGGCTTCACCGTCGACCTCGGCGGCATCCAGGCCGCCGCCAACCCGCTGCACCTGCCGCTGTCCGGCCCGCTCGCGGGCGCCGTCACCCGCGGCTACCACCTCATGGCGATGCCCGGCAACCGCGTGCGGGTCGCCGCCGACTGGCTGCTGGAGGCCGTACTGCCGCGCCAGGGCGTGCAGTTGGGGCTGGTGCGGTCCTGGTCGGTGCCGCTGGACACCTCGACGCCCGAGGTGGCGAGGGTGCCGGGCGGGCCGGACAGGCCCGGGCGGACGCGGGCGCCGGAAGAGAACGCAACAGCAGCCAAGGACAAGGAAGAGGAAAGGGAGAGCACCGATGACCGCGCACGACCCTGAAGGGACCACGGGCCCCGCCTCGCGCCACGAGCTGATGCGCGAGCTGGGGCAGCAGCTGCGGGTGGATTCCGTCCGGGCCGCCGACGCGGCCGGGTCCGGGCACCCCACCTCCTCGATGTCCGCCGCCGACCTGGCCGCCGTCCTGCTGGCCGGGCATCTGCGCTACGACTTCGCCGCACCCGACCACCCCGGCAACGACCATCTGATCCTCTCCAAGGGGCACGCCTCCCCGCTGCTGTACGCCATGGGCAAGGCCGCCGGAGCCCTCACCGACGAGCAGCTGCTCAGCTTCCGCAAGCGCGGCAGCCGCCTGGAGGGCCACCCCACGCCCGTACTGCCCTGGGTGGACGTGGCCACCGGATCCCTGGGCCAGGGCCTGCCCGTCGGCGTGGGCCTGGCGCTGGCAGGACGGCAGCTGGACCGCGTCCCCTACCGCGTGTGGGTGGTGTGCGGGGACAGCGAGATGGCCGAGGGCTCGATGTGGGAGGCGTTCGAGCACGCGGGACACGAGGGGCTGGACAACCTCACCGCGATCATCGACGTGAACCGGCTCGGCCAGCGCGGACCCACCCGGCACGGCTGGGACCTGGACGCCTACGCCCGGCGCATCCAGGCCTTCGACTGGCACACCGTCCAGGTCGACGGCCATGACGTCCAGGCCGTGGACCGGGCCTTCGACGAGGCGCGGTCCACCGTCGGAAAGCCCACCGCCATCCTCGCCCGCACCTACAAGGGGCGCGGCGTGGCCGCCGTACAGGACCGCGAGGGCGCGCACGGCAAGCCGCTGCCGGACGCCGCGGCGGCCGTCGAGGAGCTGGGCGGCGCCCGGGACGTGCGGGTGAGCGTACGCGAACCCGTCCCCGCCGAGCGGCAGTTGCGCACCGGCGCGGGCGCCCTGGACCTGCCCGCCTACGAACCGGGCGAGCAGGTCGCCACCCGCACCGCCTACGGGGAGGCGCTCACCGCCCTCGGCACGGCGCGCGGCGACGTGGTCGCCCTGGACGGCGAGGTCGGCGACTCCACCCGCGCCGAGTACTTCGCCAAGTCCCACCCCGAGCGCTACTTCGAGTGCTACATCGCCGAGCAGCAGCTGGTCGCCGCGGCCGTCGGCATGCAGGCGCGCGGCTGGGTCCCCTACGCCGCCAGCTTCGCCGCCTTCCTCACCCGCGCCCACGACTTCGTACGGATGGCCGCCGTCAGCCGCGCCGACCTCAACCTCGTCGGCTCGCACGCGGGCGTCGCCATCGGCGAGGACGGCCCCTCCCAGATGGGGCTGGAGGACCTGGCGCTCTTCCGCTCCGTGCACGGGAGCACGGTCCTGTACCCCTGCGACGGCAACCAGACCGCCCACCTGGTCGCGGCGCTGGCCGACCGTCGGGGCATCGGCTATCTGCGCACCAGCCGCGGCAACACCCCCGTCCTGTACGGCCCGTCCGAGACCTTCCCCATCGGCGGCAGCAAGACGCTGCGCGCGGGGGAGGAGGACCAGGTGACCATCGTGGCGGCCGGGGTGACCGTCCACGAGGCGCTGGCCGCCGCCGACACGCTGGCCGCCGAGGGCGTCGCGGCGCGGGTGATCGACCTGTACTCCCTCAAGCCGGTGGACGCCGCGGCGCTGCGCGCGGCGGCCGATGCCACCGGGCGCATCGTCACCGTCGAGGACCACCACCCCGAAGGCGGCCTGGGCGACGCGGTGGCGGACGCCTTCACCGACGGCCGCCCCGTGCCCCGGCTGGCACGGCTGGCCGTACGCACCATGCCGGGCTCGGCCACCCCCGCCGAACAGCTGCGGGCCGCCGGCATCGACGCCGAGGCCATCGCCGCCACCGTACGGGGGCTGCTGGCCACCACCTGACGGGCGGGCCGGGACGGGCGCCGCCGGGCCAACCGCCCGGCGGCGCCCGCACGTTGATGCCACCGGCGCCGCTCCTGACCCCGCCCCGCCGACCCGCTGATCATCCCGCCGCGCCCCTCCCGTACGCTGCTGCTCACCCGGCCACAGGGGCCGAGGGGGGCGAAGCGAGAGCGGGGGAGCATGAGCGGGAAGAGCACGTTGCGCGGTGCGGGGGCGGTGGTGGTCGCGGCGGCGGCCGTCGTCGCGACGGCGGGCCCGGCCGGAGCCGGGACCGCCCGGACCGGCACCTATGACACCACCACCTCCGTCGGCGTCCACAACGCCTACGAGAAGGCGAAGTACCCCTACTTCGCCGACGCGCTGGACTCCGGCGCCGCCCTCCTCGAACTCGATGTGTGGACCAACTCGCTGGGCCGCTCCTGGCGGGTCTCGCACAGCAACCCGCTGGGCAACAACAACAATTGCGCGGGCGCCGCCAGCGCCGCCGAGCTGCGCACGAACGACCGCAACCGGGACCTGGGCGGCTGCCTGGCCGACATGAAGGCCTGGCACGACGCCAACCCCGGCCACCGGCCCATCCTGGTCAAGGTCGAGATGAAGGACGGGTTCAACGGGCGCGGCGGCCGCGGCCCCGCCGAGTTCGACGCGCTGGTGCGCGCCAAGCTGGGCGGCGCGGTCTTCGGGCCCGGCGACCTCATCGGCGGCCACCGCACCCTGGACGAGGCCGTACGGGCCGACGGCTGGCCCGCGCGGTCCGCGCTCGCCGGGAAGTTCCTCTTCGAGCTGATCCCCGGAACGGTCGAGGAGGACAACCCGCTGGACAAGCTGTGGACCGACCGGGAGTACGCCACCCACCTGAAGTCCCTGGCCGCCAAGGGCGAACTGGCCCGCTCCACCGCCTTCCCCGCCGTGCACGGCGCGGTCGCCGGTGACCCGCGCGAGCGCTACACCGACCCCGCCCTGCGCCCCTGGTTCGTCGTCTTCGACGGCGACGCCTCCACCTACGTCGGCGGCGGCATCGACACCGCCTGGTACAGCAGCCGGAACTACCTCGTCGTGATGACCGACGCCCACAAGGTGCCCCCGGCCATCGACGGCACCAAGCCCACCGAGGCCGAGGCCAAGGCCCGGGTCGGGCAGCTCGCCGCCGCCCACGCCAGCATCGCCACCGCCGACTGGTACCCGCTGCCGCGGGTCCTGGGGACCGTGGTGCCGCGCGGCTGAGCCCGCGGGCGGCCGGTGAGCGTCCTCGGCGACGGCTGGTCCCGAGAACGAGGGCGGGAGCGAGGGCGAGGGCGGGCGTGCCCCGGCCCCGGGGCCGGCCGCGGGGCTCAGGCGCCGAGCGCGGCCATCAGCATCGGGAAGGACGCCACCAGCTCGCGCTCCCAGTACGGCCAGGCGTGGGTGCCGTAGGAGGCGCAGACCGTCGCCGGTATGCCCAACCGGGCCAGCTTCGCCCGCAGTTGCTCGTTCATGCCGTACACGCCGCGCTCGACCGGGTCGTCGGTGCCGTGCCGCTGCGGGTCGGTGCAGCGGGCGGGGGAGGGCGGCTCGGGATCTCCCCAGCGCCAGCCGGGGCCGGAGTTGGTGCCGTCCCCGTAGGAGAGGTAGAGCTGGGTCCCGGACAGCCGCGCGGCCTGCTCCAGGGGGCTGTTGCGCTTCCACAGCCACTGCTGGCGCAGATCGGCCGGGTCGTCGGTGTCGAAGGGGTAGCCCGGCTCGCCCCAGGTGCGCTTCCAGTCCACACCGCAGGTCAGCGCGCCGAGCTTGACGGCGTCCGGCCCGCTGAGCCCGCCGTCGGGGGACTTGTAGAGCGGATTGACGGCGCCGCTGTAGGACGCGGCGGCGCGGAACATGCCGGGGCGCGCGGCGGCGAACTTCAGCGCGCCGAGGCCGCCCATCGACAGCCCCGCCACCGCCCGGCGGGTCCCGGCGCGGAACTCCCGCTCCAGCAGCGGCCGCAGCCCGTCCAGCAGATAGGTCTCCCAGGCCGGAGGACCCCAGGCACCGCGGTTGTGCCAGTCGCTGTAGCCGCTGCACCCGCTGGTCTCCGGCATCACGACCAGCACATCGCGGTCGGCGGCGAGCTGGGCGAGGTGCGTACGCGCCGTCCAGTCCGTGTGGTTGCCCGAGCCGCCGTGCAGCATCCACAGCACCGGCCAGGTGCGGCCCGCGGTCTTGGACCAGCCCTTGGGGACCAGCAGCCGCACCCACTTGACGGCGGCGTCCAGATCGGGCGAGGAGACGGCGACATCCAGCATCCGCTCGCCGACCCACACCTCGCGGACGACCCTGGCGGGCCGGTCCGAGCCGCCCGGTGTCCCCGGTGATGGCGGCTCACCGGCACCTGCGGGCGCCGCCATCGCCGGGGCCGTCAGCAGCGAGACGAGCAGGGCCAGCACCAGCCCCAGCCATCCCGCCCGCCGCCGCCCTCTCCCGACGACTCGTGTGGTCCTGTGCGCCATGAGCGTCCCCCTCACACCCCTGCTGCCGACGCCAACCTCCGGCATCGCCAGCATCATCCGGCCACCGGCCGAGGCCGCACAAGGCCTGTGGATAACTCCCCGCGACTGCTCGTCAGTTGTGGCGGATCAGGGTCTGCGTGAGCCCGAACTCATGGGGGAAGTCCATCGGCACGATGCCCAGCCCCGTCCAGCCCTGCGCCTCCGCACCCTCCAGGAACCGCTTCACCTCGGGGTTGAGGCGGTCCGCGTTGGACCGCGGCGGCAGCAGCGCGGCCGTGCTGACGTAGTTGATGAAGAGCTTCCCCGGCTCCTTGACGGCCTTGCGGAAGTGGTCCTCGATCCGCGGGTACTTCTGGAGGGGCTCGGTCATGAAGTCGTCCTGAATGGCGAAGAGCGCGGGATCGCCGTAGCGCACCCCCGGCAGCCCGTCGGAGTCCGCGAGCAGCACGACCCGGCCGCGCGCCTGCCCCAGCGTGGGCAGGGTGCTCTCCAGCCGGAACAGGTCGCGCCAGCCCTTGCCGTCCAGATAGATGTCGAAGATCCGGCGGAACTCCTGCGCGCTCTCCTCGGAGTACTCCTGCTTCACCCGCATCAGCACCGTCTCCGAGGGGTGCGCCCGCAGGAACGTCCGGCAGGCGCCGAGGACGTCGCCGAACATCAGACGCTGGTAGAACGCGCCGTGGTGGATGGCGAAGACGGAGTCGATGGCCCGGCAGCGTACGTCCAGGAACCGTATCCCGCTGTTCAACTGCGCCTCGACGGTGGTGTTCTGGCACTCCACCCAGGGCCCGCCGAACCGCGCTCCGGAGTCATGGGTGCCGGGCAGCGTCATGCGCTGTACGGGAGTGGCGTCGGCGATGCCCGCCATCCAGTCCCGTACGGACAGCGCGGCCCGGGTGCGGGGCCGCGCCGCCGTCCGGGGCGCGGCGACGGCCGTGGACGCGCCGCCGGTCACACCCGTCAGCAGCCCCGCGGCCGATATCGCCGCCGCCCCCTTGAGAAACCCCCGCCGGTCCATCCGCCCCGCCCGCCTCTCCGTACCGCTGCCTTGGTGCCCGCCGGCGATCGCACCGTCAGTCGTGTGCGCTGGCTGCGTGCGCTCGGTGTGTGCTCCGAGAACGACCGATGCGTGATCGCCGGGGGTCGCTGCACCGAAGCACAGGAGCGGTGCGGTGAACAGGTCTTCGAGCGGGAACGGGGGAGGGACGGGAGGTGCAGGGCAGGTGCCAGGGCGCGCCGTGACGGCCCGTCATCGCCTTGGTGTCGCAGGCCGGACGGGGCGTTACGGCAGACCTAGGGACGGCGGGACGGTACCGCGCGCAGGGACGGCCAGCGGGCCAGTACGGCGGTGCGCAGAGCGCGGGAGAGGTGACGGAGGGCCGCGAGGTCGGCGCGTCCGCCCGTCACCTCCGCGACCACCCCGAGCCGGTGGGCCAGGCGCTCGCGGGCGGTGGCCGTGCCCCACTCCCAGTCCTCGCGCACGAGCCGGGCCAGGTGGTCGGTTCCGTCGCGGTGGGCGCGCTGGACCAGCGCGTCGCCCCGGATCAGCCAGCCCGCGCAGGCGTCGACCACGTCGCCCTGCACGGCTGTGCCCGTCGCGGCCCGCCAGGCCTCCTCGTACGCCGACTCCGCCCGGCGCAGCATCCCGGGCGAGGGCGCGGTGACGCACCAGCAGGTGGGGAAGCCGATGCGCAGATAGGCCAGTTCGACGGCGCCGGGGCCGAGACTGGCCTGCTCGAAGTCGATGAACCGGATGCCGTCGGGGGTGTGCAGATCGTTGCCGGGGCAGGGGTCGCCGTGCAGCAGCGAGCGGCCCGGCAGCGCGCAGAGCCGGGCCACCAGCGCGTCCAACTCCCGCTCCACGCCGGGTGGGAGGGGCACTTGAAGGGCGTCGGCGAGAGCGAGGAAGGACGCGGTGTCCTGCCGGGTGGGTCCGGACCACAGGGGGAGGGCGGCGGTGTCGCGCGGGTCCGCGCCTTTCAGACCGGTTGCCGCGTGCAGCCGGGCCAGCGCCGCCGCGTACTGGACGAGCCAGCTCTGGGAGGGGCGGCGGTGGTCGAGGTGCTCCAGGACCAGCAGCCGCTCATCGGGGTCGGTCGCCAGCAGCCTGGGTGCCACCGGAGGGTCCGCCAAGGCGGCCAGGCGCAGCGCGGCCACCTCGCGGGTGAACCTCTCGTCCGCCTCCGGCCCCTCGACCAGCTGCTTGACCACCGCCGGCGTCCCGGACAGCTCGGTGCGCCACACGCGTGAGCGCGGGCTGCTCTCCAGCCGCCGGGGCCGCTGCGGCGTCCCGAGCCGGGCGCGTACGTCATCTCCCAACGGAGGTCCGGATCCCATGACTTGATCGTCTCACGGCGGGGATCCGGACCCGTACGCATTTCCGGGGGACGGGTGTCAGCTGGTCTTGGGCCCGGAGACCAGGGAGCAGCGCAGCGAGAAGGGGTGGCCGGCCGGGTCGGCGTAGCGCCGCACCTCGTACGGTCCGGTGGTGTCCTTGGTGTCCATCGGCCGCGCGCCCAGGCTGACCACCTGGCGCTCGGCCTCGTCTATGTCCTCCTCGCCGACCAGGAAGTCCAGATGGAACTGGTAGGAGTCGTCGGGGCGCGGCCAGCTGGGCGGCGTGGCGTTCAGATCGCGGCGGAACGCCATGTGCGTACCGCCGGCGCCGATGATCTCCAGCCGGTCGCTGCCCGGCCCCTGGACCACCTCGGCGTCGAGGAACTGCCGGTAGAACTCGGCGAGTTTCTCCGGCTCGGAGCAGTCCAGTACGAGGACCTCCGCTTTGACCACGCTCGCTCCCATGTCGTCTCCTCACGCTCCTGCGGCCCGGTGGGTGCCGCTCGCCCGGTACGGATACGCCCCGGGTACCCGAAGTCGTGCGGGTGAGTCCCCGGTCCCGGGCCCGGCGCCCCGCTCGCCTCGCCTCGGCTGACGATGCGGCAACGCATCGGCCCGGCGCTGAACGGAGGGGCCCCGCGCCACGTACTTCCCCCAGAGGAGTGGGCGCTGCCCCGCGACGCGGGCGCCGGTGCCCGCGAAACGCCCATACGGGGAGGGCGCTTGATGAAGACCGTGGTTCCTTCGACCACGTCGGACCGACCGACCGCTCTGCACCCACCGGCCACATCGGAACAGCTGACCGCAACGGACCGGCCGACCCCATCGGACCAGCCGACCGCTTTGCACCAGCCGGCCCCTACGTACCAACCGGCCCCTGCGCACCAGCCGAACGGCACTCGCCGCCCGGTCCGCTCGCCCGCGGCGCCGGGCCTGCCCGGCAGAGAGGTGCAGTGCCGGCTGCTGGACAGGCTGCTCGCGGCGCCCGCCGCGCCGGTGGCCAGGGCCGTACTGATCACCGGAGAGCCGGGCATCGGCAAGTCCCGGCTGCTCGCCGAACTCGCCCACAGAGCGCGGGCGTACGGGTACCGGGTGCTGGACGCGGGGCGCCCGTCTGCCGAGGAACGTACGGGGACTCGCGGGACGGGCGCGGCAGGCGTACGCGGAACCGGGAGCGGTGGTGGAGGCGTCGGCGGCAGGGCCCTGGCGCGGATCGAGGAGTTCGCCGCGAACTGCCCTGCGCCCGGTGCCGTAGTGCTGCTGGACGACGCGCAGTGGGCGGATGCGCGGACGGCCGCTCTGCTGGAGCGGGTGCTGCGGTGTCCGCCGAGGGTGCCCGTGCTGCTGGCCGTGGCGTACCGGCCGCGCCAGGTGCCGCGCGGGCTGCGTGCGGCGATCGGCGCGGCGGCCGCGCGGGGGACGGTCGCCGCGCGGATCGCGCTGGGGCCGCTGGAGGGCGAGGCGAGTGCCGTGGCGGTCGTGGGCGACGGGCGCACCTCCGCCGAACTGCGGGCGCTGCTCAGGGAGTCCGGCGGCAACCCGCTGTATCTGCGGGCGCTGGCCCACGTCGGCGGCGAGGAGGGCGCCGAGTGTCTGGACGCCGCCGTCGCGGGCGAGCTGGCGCGCGTACCGGCCGTCGCCCGGCAGGTGGCGAGGGCCGCCGCCGTCGCGGGCGACCCCTTCGGCACGGAGGCGGCCGCCTCCGTCGCGGGCATGGACGAGTCGACCGTACTGGCGGCCATGGACGAGCTGGTCGCCGAGGACATCCTGCGGCCCGCCCGCGCGCCCCGCACCTTCGCCTTCCGCCACCCGCTGGTCCGCGAGGCGGTCTACCGCAGCGCGCCCCCGGGGTGGCGGGCTCTCGCGCACTCTCGCGCCGTGGAGGACCTGATCCGGCGCGGCGCACGGCCCGAGGACTACGCCCGGCATGTCGAACGTGCCGCCCGGCCGGGCGACCTGGACGCCGTACGGATGCTCGCGCTGGCCGCGTACTCCGCCCGCCGCAGCGCACCGCAGGAGGCCATCGGCTGGCTGCGTACCGCCCTGCGGCTGCTTCCCGCGGGCGCCGAACCCCTCGGCGCCCGGCTGCGGTTCCGGCTCGCCCGGCTGCTGGGCGCCGCAGGCCGCCTGCACGAGAGCCGCGACCTGCTGCACTCGCTGCTGGACGTGCTGCCGGGCGAGCCCGCCGACCGGCACGCCGAAGCGGTCGCCGCCTGCGCCCTGGCGGAGTGGTCGCTGGGCAGGCGTGCCGAGGCCCGCGCCCTGATCGCGGCCGAACTGTCCCGGCAGCCGGTGAAGGCCACCCCGGCCGCGGCCCGGCTGGCCATCTCCCTGGCCCGCGTCTGCCTGGCCGAGGCGCGCCCGGCCAGGTGCGCCCACTGGGCGCGGCAGGCCCTGACCGAGGCCCAGCGCTACGAACACCGCCCCCTGCGAGCGGCAGGGCACGGCCTGTCGGCCCTGGCCGCGGTGCTCGAAGCGGACCCGGGACCGGCCAGAACCCACTGCGAGGCGGCGGCCACCCTGCTGGACGGGCTGCCGGACGGCGAGGTGGAGCACTGCCCGGAGGCCGTGGTGTGGACGGGCTGGAGTGAACTCCTGCTGGGGCGGCACCAGGACGCCGCCCGCCACCTGGACCGCGGCATCGCCGTCACCCGCGCCAGCGGCCAGCGTCTGGCGCTGCCGCACCTGCTCACCGCCCGCGCCTTCTCCCTCCAGGCCTACGGGCGCCTGGGCGAGGCGGCCGAGGCCGCGGCGCGGGCGGCGGAGCTGGCCGACGGCAGCGACGCCGAAGAGGCCCGGCTGCCCGCGCAGGCCGTGGCCGCCCTGACCGCGGCACGTGCCGGGGACACCGAAGCGGCGCTGCGCGGGGCGGCCTCGCTCATGGAGCGCTGCCCGCCGGGGACGGGGGAGTGGCCGGGGACGACCGCGGCGCGGGTGCTCGCCGAGGCCCGGCTGGCTTCCGGCGACCCGGACGGCGCACTGGCCGCCGCCGAACTGGTCGGCGGGGCCGCGCTGCCGCTGGTGGACGTGTGGTCGCGGGTGGAGTGGTACGAGATGCTGACCCGCGCGGCGCTGGCGGTGGGCCGTATCGACCAGGCCGGTAACTGGGCGGTACGGGCGGAGACCGCCGCGGCGCTGCTCGGCCTGCCGTGCCGTACCGGCAACGCGCTGCTCGCCCGCGCCCACGTCGAGGCCGCCCGCCGGCCCACCGCTCTGGCGACCGCTACGGCCACCGCGGCGCGGGAGGCCCTGCGCGAGGCCGGGCAGTTCCTCGACGCGCACCGTGCGCGCCAGGTGGCGGCGACGGCCCGCGCGTCATACGGCGAGACCCGGCAGGCGCTGTCCGAACTGTCCTCGGTACAGGCCGAGTTCACCGCCTGCGGGGCGCAGCTGCTGGCCCGTGACGCCGCGGCGGCGCGCCGCCGCATCGCCGCGCCGTCCGCTGCCCGGCCTCCGCGCCAGGCCCTCGCGGGCGAACTGGCCGTCCTCACCCGGCCTCAGCACGAGATCGCGGAAGGTCTGTCGAAGTCCGGCGCACTTCCGATCCCCGCAAGGGGCGCGGGGCTGTGCCGATGAGCGGCTCCGCCGCGTGGGCGCGACCAGCCCTTCTGCCGGCCCACAGCTTCCTGACCACAACTCCAGCGGAGCGCAGACGCACGGCGTCGCATCCGGGACGAGGAGGACCGAGACCCATGGCTCAGCGAGCGGCGTGACGCAGACGCACGAGGACGTCCGACACGCGACCGCCCCGCCCCGCGCCGCGCACGGCTCCGCGCGGGGCGCCGACCCCACGCCGCGCCAGGGCGGCGGCCCGCCGTACTGGGCCGCCCGCGACCGGGCGCTGTGGGACGCCCGGGCCAGGCGCGACCCGTTCGGTGGGCACCCCCGCGGTGGCCACCGCGGCCTCGCCGAACTGGCCGGGTTCCCGGCGGAGTTCGTCTGGGCCGAGGTGTATGAGTTGCCCCGCTGTCTGGGCCGAGGTGTATGAGTTGCCCCGCTGTCTGGGCCGAGGTGTATGAGTTGCCCCGCCGCCTGGACCGCCGCTTCGACGTCGGCTATGTCCCGTCCGGCTCGCCGGCCTGGCTGCCGGACCTCGGCCACTGGGCCGCGGCCGCCGCCCGCTGCCTCACCGTGGGCGCCCGCCTCTACGTCACCGACTTCATGACCGGACCCGGTACGGGCCTCCCCGCCCTACCGGGCCCGGCGTCCAAGGCGCCGGGCGGCGCGCACCCCTGGGCACACTCGCCCGGAGAGGTGCGCGCCGCCGTGGCGGGCGCGGGGCCGCGTCCGGAATTCCTCCATGCGTTTCCCGGATGCCGCCCGCCGCTGTTCTTCCTGCGCGCCACCGCTGCGTAGCACCGACGCCACGCAGCGGTGGCTCCGCGTAGCGCCCGATGCCGCCCCCCGGCGCTACGTCCCCCGTCAGCGCAGTGGGATGTGGGCCCGGAACTTCTTCGTCAGGTCGGCGCCCCGGATCACGCCTCCCGTGTGGTACTTCAGCCCCCACGCGTCGATCAGCGAACCGTCCCCGAACATGCAGGCGGCGATGGCCTTTTCGGGGTTGGTCTCGCCCGGCGCGGCCCAGCCGCCGCCGTCGGTCGGCCCGGGGCCGTACATCGCCGTGCCGTTGAGGGACTGGCAGTAGCCGATGGACGGGTTGCCCGGCTTGCCGCCCGGGTCGGCGGGCTTGTGGAGGTAGGCGAGGGCGGCCAGGGTCGGTTTGTCGGCGGCCAGGGTGTCGGCGCCGACGGCGATCCGGGAGCCGTCCTTCGCGGTGAAGGTGCACATCTCCCGCTCGCCGCCCAGCTGGACCATCTGCGTACCGGTCTTGGTGTAGTACGGCACCTGCTTCTGCGCGACGCCGCCCTGCCGCTTGCACCAGGCGGCGTCGGCGGACTGGCGCGCAGCGGCGCCACCGGGGGCGGGGGAGCCGGCCGCGTTGGCCGCGACAGCGGTGCCGGAGAGCAGCAACAGGACGCCGACGCCGATTGCGTGGGAACGCTTCACACTTCCTCCTGGGAGCGGGCGGTACGGATCGAGGGGGTCGACCGAGGGGGGACCGCGAGGTTCGGCCATATCCTGCGGATCGGCTCCGTCCCTGGTCAACGCGCATCCCGCGGCCAGGACACCGGCCGGGCGACTTTGACCCGAAGCCCGCCCCCGCACCCCTGTGACGTGCCGCTGCCACCGTCGATTTCCGGCCAGTAATCCGCCCGTAACAAGCCCTGTCCGGGCAGGGGTTACAGTGGCTGCCCTTATGGGCCCGGTAGCACGCGCGTACGAGAGCCAGGGGAGCCCGGCCGACGCTCCTCCGCTGCTCCGTGTCCATCTGCTGGGCGGGTTCCGGGTGGTCAGAGAAGGCGGAGTGCCGCCCGCCGAGCGCTGGCCGCGGCCCAGCGCGCGCACCCTGGTCAAGCTGCTCGCCCTCGCCCCCGGGCACCAGTTGCACCGAGAACACCTCATGGCCGTGTGCTGGCCGTACGCCGAACTGGCCGCCGCGCTGCGCAGCCTGCGGGTCGCCCTGCACGCCGCCCGGCACGCCCTGGAACCCGAACTCCGGCCCCGCGCCGCCTCCTCCTACCTCATCGGCGACGGCGCGCTGCTGCGGCTAGCCCCGCACGCGGTGTGGGTGGACACCGACCACGCCGTGGCGCGCGCCGAGCACGCCCTGGACGGCGGCACGGTGCCCGAACTGGCCGCCGCGCTGGACCTGTTCGGCGGCGAACTGCTCCCCGAGGACACCTATGCGCCGTGGGCCGAGCCGCACCGCACCCGCCTCGCCCACCTGCGCGACCGGCTCCGCCCCGCCCTGGCCGAGGCCCAACTGGCCGCAGGCGAGACGGACCAGGCGGCGGCCACCGCCCGCCGCGCACTGGAGGACACCCCCGCCGACGAGCGCGTGCACCGGATCCTGATGGACGCCTACCTGCGGCAGGGGCTGTGCCAGAAGGCCGTACGGCAGTACCGGGCGTGCGCGGCGGCCCTGCGCGCCGGGCCCGGCACGGCCCCCGGTCCGCGGACCGAACGGCTCCATCGCGCCGCGCTCCAGGGCGGGCCCGGCCGCGCCCTGCCTTCCGGCGGGGCCGAGGACGACGCGGCGCGGGTCCGGCTGGAGTGGGCGCAGTCCCTGGACCGTGCGGGCCGCTACGAGGAGGCCGTCCGCGTCCTGCGCGAGGCCCTGGCCTCCTACGAACTCCAGGGCAGGGCCGATGCCTGTGCGCTGGCCGCCGCCCGGCTCGCGGAGGTCCTGGCCCGCGCCCGCCCGGCCCGTGAGGCCCACGAGGCGCTGGAGGCCCACCCGCCGGGCCCGGGCGCCGCGCCCGACGTCGCGGCGGCGCACCACATGGCGCGGGCGATGGTGCTGTTCTATACGGGCGAGTACGCGCCGGCGCTGGCCGCGGCCCGTACGGCACAGCGGGCGGCCGAGGCCGTGCCGGAGCCCGGATGCCCCGCCGTACTGGCCCGCTCCTTCGCACAACAGGCCGTCTGCCTGGGGCTGCTGGGCGATCCCGCCGCGGCGATGGGCCCGGCCGAACGGGCGCTGGGGCCCGCCGAGCGGTCGGGCGATCCGGCCCTGCTGGCCCATGTCCTTTCCGTACTGCGTGAGAACGCCCGCCGGGCGGGCCGCCACCGCCAGGCGCTGGAGCACGGCAGGCGCGCCCTGGCCCTGGCCGAGCAGGCGGGCCGCCCCACCGCCACCGCCTTCGAACGCGCCAACCTCGCCGAACTCCACCTCCTGCTCGGCGAGATGCCGGAGGCCGAGCGGCTGGCCACCGCCGCCACCGAGCTGGCCGAGCCCTTCGGTGGCACCGCCCTCGCCTTCGCCCTGGTCGCCCTGGCCCGCGTCCGCACCGCCGGCGAACCGGCCGCCGCGGCAGCCCTCCTGGACCGCGCCGAGCGCTGCGCCCGCGACGGCGGCCACTGTCAGGCCATGGAGGAGGTACGCACCGCACGCGCCGAACTCCACGCCGGCCTGCCCCCGGCCACCAGGCACTGACCCGGTGCCACCGGTCACCAGGACGCCTTGCACAATCGAACTCCCCGACCGCCACCACCCCCGGAGCTGATACGGATGCCCGCCACCACCCCCGCGCACTTACTGCTCGTCCACGGCTCCTGGCACGCCTCCTGGTGCTGGGAGCGGCTGATACCCGAACTCACCGCCACCGGCTGGCACGTCCACACCGTCGACCTCCCCACCTCCTCGCCCCGCGCCGGCGAGTACGGGATGCAGGACGACGCGAAAGCGATCCGCGCGGCACTGGCAAAACTCGACGGCCCCGTGGTGGTCCTGGCGCACTCCTACGGCGGGATACCCGCCACCGAGGCCGTGTCCGGCGCGGGCAACGTGGCGCGCCTGATCTATCTGAGCGCTTTCCTGCTGGAGGTGGGGGAGTCGCTGCTGAGCAGGCCGCCGGGTGAGCCGGGCGAGCTGATGCCGCCCCCGGAGGACCCCCACCAGTACCTGTACGGCGATCTGACCGAGGAGCAGGCCCGGTGGGCGATCGACCGGCTGAGCCCGCAGAGCCTGCGGGCGGTCACCGACGCGCAGACCACCGCGGGCTGGCGCACCGTCCCCACCACGTATGTGATCTGCGAGAAGGACCAGGCGCTGGCCGTGGCCGACCAGCGCCGGATGGCGGCCAGGGCCGGCACCATCCTCGCGCTGCCCACCGGACACTCCCCGTTCCTGTCCGCGCCCGCCGAACTGGCCGCGCTCATCGAGGAGTACGCCGCCCCGGGCACCGCGCACAACGGCTGACGGGGCCCGGGAAGGGGAGCGGCCGGGGTCAGACTGCCGGGAAGAGGGCGTAGAACGCCCCCGCGTCCGCCGACAGACCGCGGCTGAAGGGGGCGTCGAAGTCCCAGACCAGGAAGAGGAGGAAGGCGATCAGCGCGCTGAACAGGCCCGCCATCACCAGCTCCCGTCCCGAGCGGCGGATCTGGAGCATGAAGACGACGCCGATGGTGGCGGCACCGCCCGCGAGCAGACCGAACCACACCACCCCCGGCATGGTCGAACCCGCGCTCTCCCCACGGGCGTTGCGGGCATCGTCCGCGATGGCCACTTGGTCCAGCAGGGGCTGGTAGGACTGCCCCTCGAAATCATTGGCGGGACGGTAGTCGGTGACATCGGCGCGCACCTTCTCCAGCAACGCCGTGCCACGATCGGTCAATTGCCCCTCCTCGGCCATCACCGGCCATTCCTTCTTCACGACATAAGTGACGTACGCGTTGATATCGCTGCGAATGTGATCACGTACGGGTGCGGGGTAGACCCGCGCCCGCTCGCTGATCTCGTGCAGGGCCTGCGCCTCGGTCCGTACGGTGTCCTCGGCGGCGCCGCGCGCCTCCCAGACACCGGCGATGGCCAGGCCCAGCACGATCGCGTAGACCACGCCCACCATCATCGTCATGTACTCGAAGACATCCGGCGTGCCGGACGTGTCGTCGTCCTCGGCGATGCGCCGGTGCCTGAGCACGGTCACCGCCAGGACGACGCCGCAGACGGTGAGCATGGCCAGGAGCAGTACCAGCCATTCCGACATGAATTCCTCCGAAGTGGGCTAAGAAGAGCGGCGGTTGCCGGAACCGGACGAGGACTGCGAGCGGGGGCGCAGCGCGGCGGCGGCCAGCACGGCCGGGGCGGTGATGAGCAAGGTGGTGGTCACCAGCGAGCCCTCCTCGGCGGGCTTGCGCGCGGAGGCGTGGTAGCCGCGGGCGATGCGTACCGAGGGAGTGGGCCGGGGCGGCGGGGTGCGGAAGGACGGGGCGGGCTGGGGGGACGGCTGCGGGGGTGCGGCCGTGGGCGGGGGCGGCGGCGCGGGAGCCGGTGCGACGGGCTGGGGTGAGGGCCGGGTCGGCGGTTCCACGGGCTCGGGCGGTGGCGGCGGCGGAGGCGGGGGAGGTTTGGGCGGCTCGGGCGGGGTGGGCCGCTCCGGAGGCTTGGGGTCGGGCGGCCGGGGCGGGGTGGGGGTGGGCGTGGGCTGCGGTGCGGGGGTGGTGCAGGGGAAGGACCAGCCCGGTGGCATGGGGATGCCGGTCGGCGGGCGGGCGGGTGGACGCACGCCCTGATACGAGCAGTTGTCACCGCCGTTGCCGCCCCCGTTGGCATGGGTGGCGGGGGACCACAGCAGGGTCGTCCCAGTGGCTAAAGCGGCGGCCGCGAGGGCCAGTGCCGCACGTTGTGATCCGTACACGCCGCCGATCTTGCGCGGGCGCGCGCGGGCGCGCGGGGTGAACCGGCGTGATTCCCCCAATGGGTGGAATGGGCGTACGGTCACATCCGTGCGAGCAGTCGAGATCTTCACTCCGCAGACGTACGCGGCCGGGGTCCCGCACGCGCTCTTGCGGGAGCTGCGCGAGAGCGCGCCGGTGTGCTGGATCGAGGAGCCGGCCGTGGCGAACTGGCCGCCGGGGAGCGGCTATTGGGCGGTGCTGCGGCACGCCGACGTCAAGCAGGTGCTGCGCACCCCTCAGGTGTACTCCTCGTACCTGGGGGCCACGCAGATACGCGACCCCGATACCGAGCGCGACCTCGACTTCGTACGGGCCATGATGCTCAACCAGGACCCGCCGGGGCACGCGCGGCTGCGCAAGGTCGTCGCGGCGGCCTTCACCCCGCGCGCCGTACGGGAGTTGGCGCAGACCATCGATGCCCGGGCGCGCACGCTCGTGGAGGGCGTGGCCGAGGCGGGCGGCGGGGACTTCGTGGAGGTGGCCGCCGACCTGCCGGTGTGGACCCTGGCGCACGTGATGGGCGTGCCCGAAGGGGACCGTGCGCTGCTCTTCGACTGGTCCAGCCGCGTGATCGGCTACCAGGACGCGGAGTACGCCGAGTTGAGCACCGCGGACCCGGCCGTGCTCAGCGAGATGGGCCGGGCCGCGCTGGCGCACCGCCCGGCGACCCTGACGGGCCCGGACGGGCGCCCGGTCAACCCGCGCTCCCGTGAGGCCCTCGCGGACATGTTCGCCTACGCGCACGCGCTGGCCGACCGTCCGCGCCCCGGTAGCGTCATGGCCCATATGCGGGCGGGCGGGCTCGGCCGCGCAGAGTTCGAGAACATGTTCTTCCTGTTCGCGGTGGCCGGGAACGAGACGCTGCGCAACGGCATACCCGGCGGCCTGCTCACCCTCATAAGCCACCCCGAGCAGTTCGAACGGCTGCGCAGGGATGCGGACTTGGTGCCGTCTGCGGTCGAGGAGATGCTGCGGTACTGGCCGCCGGTGATGGACTTCCGGCGCACCGCCGCCGCGGACACCGAGCTGGGCGGGCAGCGCATCCGGCGCGGTCAGAAGGTCGTGGTCTACCACGCCTCCGCCAACCGCGACGCCGCGGTCTTCGCCGACCCCGACCGCTTCGACATCGCCCGCACCCCCAACGAGCACCTCAGCTTCGGCTTCGGACCGCACATCTGCCTGGGCGCCCATCTCGCCCGGCTCCAGATGCGGTCCGTGCTGCGGCACGTCCTGGACCTGCTCCCCGGCCTCGAACTCGCCGGGGAACCGGTCAGGCTCGTCTCCAACTTCCAAAACGGACTCAAGCACCTGCCGGTGCGCTGCGGCGCGGCGCGGGCCTGAGGCCCTCAGGCCCGCAGCGACAGCGACAGTGCGAAACGTCCCAGGCTGTCGGTCCACCACTGCCGCAGATCCAGCCCGGCGGCGGCCAGTTCGGCGCGTACCCCCGCCTCGCGGAACTTCGCGGAGACCTCGGTGCGCAGCTCCTCGCCCGGCGCGAAGGGCACCACGAGATCCAGCGCGGGAATCTTCACGGTCAGCTCCGTGCGGGCCCGCAGCCGCATCTCGATCCACTCCCGGCGCGCGTCCCACAGGGCGATGTGCGCGAAGTCGTCCGGGTCGAAGTCCGCGCCCAGTTCGCGGTTGATGACGGACAGCACGTTCTTGTTGAACTGTGCCGTCACCCCGCGCGGATCGTCGTAGGCGGCCACCAGCGTGGGCTCGTCCTTGACCAGGTCGGTGCCCAGCAGCAGCGCGTCGCCCGGGGCGAGCAGAGCGTGCACCGAGCGCAGGAAGGCGGCGCGCTCGCCGGGCAGCAGATTGCCGATGGTGCCGCCGAGGAAGGCCAGCAGCCGCGGGCCGGGGGTCTCGGGCAGCGCGAAACCGCCCTGGAAGTCGGCGACCAGCGCGTGCACGTTCAGGCCCGGGAGCTCCTGGAGCAGCGAATTCCCCGCGGCGGCCAGCGCGCTCTCGCTGACGTCGACGGGTACGTAGGTGTGCAGCCCGGGCAGGGCGCCGATGAGATGGCGGGTCTTGTCGGAGGAGCCCGAGCCCAGCTCGATCAGGGTGCGGGCGCCGGTGGCCGCGGCGATGTGGGCGGCGCGGGTGAGCAGGATCTCCCGCTCGGCGCGGGTGGGGTAGTACTCCGCGAGCCGGGTGATCCGGTCGAACAGCTCGCTGCCGTGGGCGTCGTAGAACCACTTGGGCGGCAGCTCCTTGGGGCTGCGGGTCAGGCCGTGGACGACATCGGCACGCAGGGCTGCGGCGGTGGCGTCGGCGGGCAGCGTACGGGTGACGGCGAGGGGGCTCACGCAGCTGACTCCTTGAGCGGGGTGAGAAGCACATCGTCGGGGGTGGCGGCCAGCAGGGTGCGGTCGGGGATCTCGCGCCAGGCGGGCGAGTCGTCGTAGGGCTCGGAGGCGACGGTGGTGCTGCGGCCCGGCTCGGCGCGGCAGAAGAGGGTGTCGCCCCAGGTGGTGGCGGCGATGGTCGTGCCGTCGGTGAGCAGCAGGTTCAGCCGCGATCCGGGGGCGGCGGCGGCCACCTCGGCCACGGTGTCGGCCAGCGCCTCGGGCGGCTCGGCGCCCTGGGCCAGCCGGTGGTGCACCAGCGCCCACACGAACGCCGAGTCGCAGCCGGCCTGAAGACTCAGCAGTTCCTGTGGCGGCAGCCGTGCGGCGAGGTCCGCCAGGGAGCCGGGCCAGCCGCGCAGCGCACCGTTGTGGCTGAACAGCCAGCGCCCGGTGGCGAAGGGCGCGCTGGCCGCCTCGGCATCGGCGCCGGCCAGTGTGGCGTCGCGTACGGCGGCCAGCAGCGCGCCGGTGCGCACCACCCGGGCCAGGTCGGCGAAGGAGGCATCGGCCCAGATGGGGCCCGCGCGGCGGTAGCGGGCCGGCACCGGGTCCTGCGGCGCGTACCACCCCACCCCGAACCCGTCGGCGTTGACCGTGCCGTGGCGCTGGTGGCGCGGCGCCCAGGACTGCCGGTACAGGGCGTGCGCGGGCCGTACGAGCACCTCACCTAAAGCGATCTGCGGTCCCAGGTAAGCGATATGACGGCACATCAGTCCGGCTCGGCGTCGCGGGCGGTGCGGAATCCGGCGAAGATCTGGCGGCGCACCGGCAGGTCCCAGTTGCGGAAGGTGCTGCGGCAGGCCACCGGGTCCACGGCGAAGGACCCGCCGCGCAGGACCTTGTAGGGGCCGCCGAAGAACACCTCGGAGTACTCCCGGTAGGGGAACGGCGCGAACCCCGGGTAGGGCAGGAACTCGCCGGCCGTCCACTCCCACACATCGCCCAGCAACTGGCGTACCCCCAGCGGCGATTCGCCGTCCGGATAGCTGCCGATGACGGCCGGGCGCAGATGGCGCTGGCCCAGGTTGGCGTGCTTGGGGGTGGGTTCCTGGTCGCCCCAGGGGTAGCGCAGCGAGCGGCCGCTGCCCGGGTCGTGCCGGGCGGCCTTCTCCCACTCCGCCTCGGTCGGCAGCCGCCGCCCCGCCCAGCGGGCGTAGGCGTCCGCCTCGTACCAGCTCACATGCAGCACGGGCTCGTCCGGGGGGACGGGCTCGGTGACCCCGAACCGGCGGCGCAGCCACCGCCCGCCCACGCGGCGCCAGAACAATGGCGCCACCAGGTCGTGTTCGCGCACGTACTGCCAGCCCTCGGGCGCCCACCAGCGCGGCTCGCGGTAGCCCCCGTCGTCGATGAAGCCCTGGTAGGCGCCGTTGCTCACCGGTGTGGTGTCGATGAGGAAGGACGGCAGCAGCCGGCGGTGCGCGGGCCGCTCGTTGTCCAGCGCCCACGGGTCGGCGGTGGTCCCCATGGTGAACGGGCCGCCGGGGACCAGGACTTCGCTGGGCAGGATGCCGTCGGAGGTGACCGGCGGCTCGGGCGCGCTCAGCGCGGCGGGGCCGCGCCGCAGGTTGTGGGTGATCAGCATGGTCTCGTCGTGCTGCTGCTCGTGCTGGGCGATCATCCCGAAGGCGAAAGCGGACCGCACCAGGGGGTTGTCGGCGGACAGCGGTATGTGGTCCAGCACGTCCAGGACCTGCTCGCGGACCTCGGCGAGATAGCGCCGGGCCTCGGCGGGCGAGAGCAGCGGCAGCGCCGTACGGGAGGCGCGCGGGTGCTCGAAGGCGTCGTAGACCGCGTCGATGTCGGGGCGCAGGGCTGCGCGGTGCCCGACGGCGCGCAGTAGCCACTGCTCCTCCTGGTTGCCGATGTGGGCCAGGTCCCACACCAGGGGTGACATCAAGGGGGAGTGCTGGGCGAGGAGATCGGCCTCGTCGACGCAGGAGGTCAGCAGCAGTGTGCGGTTGCGCGCGGTCAGCAGGGCGGCCGCCGCACGCTCCCGCAGTGTTTCGGGATCGGTGGTCACAGAGCGTCCTTCCCGGTGGCGGGCTCGCGGGCGTCCAGGGAGTCCAGGAGGTCGTCGGCGGGACATCGGCCGCGGTCCACATAGCGCGCGGTGAAGTCGTCGACGGCCGCCAGCACCTGGTCCGGGGCGCCGATCCGGGGCAGTGCCTCGCGGGCTACGGCGAAGCAGGCCGGGGCCACCGCCCGCAGCTCCGGGTCGGTCAGTCCGCGGCGGGCGGCGTGCCGCCACAGCGGATTGCGCGGCGCGGGCCGTGAACCGGCGGTCTCCGCAAGGGGTTTGACGATCCGGTAGACGCTCTCGGCCGCCGCGGGGTCGTCGAACAGGGCGGTGGCCACCGCCAGCGGCACCGTCCACCCCGTCTCGCCCGGCTGCGCGTCGATCATGCGCAGCTCCAGATAGCCGCGCGGCCGCACCGGCGGGAAGAGCGTGCTGAGGTGGTATTCGGCGTCCTGCGTGGTGAGCGGGCGCGGGCCTCCGCCGCGGGCCCAGTCGCGCAGCGTCATCCCCTCGGGCGCGTCCCAGGGCTTCTCGTCGTCGCGTACGCACAGCACGGTGGCGTCCAGGGCGTAGTCGGCCCAGCCGGAGCGCAGATCGGCGCCGTTGGCCGGGGCGAGGGTGCGCGAGGGGTCCATCTGGGTCCACAGGGTCTGCCGGGTGCTGCGGTAGCCGGTCGGGCAGCCCTCGCTGACCGGCGAGTTGGCGAACGCGGCGCTCAGTACGGGGCCCAGCAGATGGGCCAGCTTCCAGCGCCGTGCGTACCCCAGCGGGCCCGGCTCCTCGTAGCCGGAGTCCAGGCACACCTGGACCGAGGCGGTGTTGCACATCATGGTGATCCCGGCCGAGCCCCAGCGGCCGTGATAGCGCTCCATGGTCTCGTACCGCGGCTCGCGGACCAGGAAGTTGGGGGAGTGCCAGGGGTTGTGGCCGTGGCCCGCCAGGCCCAGGCCCAGCTCCCGCATCAGGGGGCGGACCAGCGCGAGATCGGCGGACATCCGCTGTACGCACTCGGTGAGGGAGGTGGCGGGCAGAGAGCTGAGCTCCACCTGGCCGCCCGGCTCGAAGGTGAGCGAGGAGTGCAGCGGCAGCGCGCGCAGGGCGCGGACGGCCGAGCGCAGGCGGTCCGGCTCCAGCGGACATCGGGGGTTCCTGGCGTCGTGCACCAGCCATTCGAGCTCGACGCCCACATGGCGCGGCGGTCCCGTCTTGAAACATATCCCGCGCAGATGCGCCTCCAACTCCGCCTCCGAGACGGCCGGGCGTACGGGCATGGCGTCCAACTCCCCTCGGGCGCGGCGGGATTGCCGGACTCCACCTAATCGGCTGCGGGCGGCGCACTCAAGGGGGCAAATCCGCCGCCCCCGCGCCCGTGCCGCCGATCCCTTCCGCCTCGCCCGTGCCCCCGGCCCCGCCCGCCGCCCCAGAGGCCACCCGCGTACCCGCAACACCACCACGGCGCCCGTCAACACCGCGCCGCCACACAGCATTCCGGCCAGTGAACCGGCGAATCCGCTACCCAGGACTCGCCCGCACAAACCCGCCAGGACGTACGCCGCACACCCGGCCGACACCACGATCAGCGCCACGCGCCCGAAGACGGCGAGCACCCGCCGCCCGTCCAGCCCTCCGAGTCATTGACCCGAACGTGCCGCGCGGTGAGGACTTGGCCCAGCACCGTGAACATCCCGTAGAAGAAGATCTGCGGCAGGCGCAGATACGCCAGCGTCACGGGTCGGCTCGCGCTGGGCGCCCGTACAGCTGGTGCAGGCGTCCACGATCCAGGGCGCCGCCGCGGTGAGCGCACGCAGGGCCGCGGCAACGGTACGTGCCACGGCGGAACCCTTGTCGTACGGCACACCCCGCCGGGCGACGGGGCGACGTTCGTGAGCGGACTCCCCGCGCCCCATGAGAAGCGCGGGGCCGCGTCGGTATGCGGCTCCGTCGCGTGAGCGCGACCGGCCCTCACCGGGCCGCAGGGGCAGGGGCGCACACCGGGCGGGTCGCTCAGGCCTGGCCCAGCCGCCGCTCCAGCTGCTCGATCCGCCGCAGCAGCGGCTGCTGCTCCCGCCGTACCGCGCTGATCAGCTCATTGAGCGGATCGGCCGGCTGCGGACCGCCCGGCTGCTCCTTGCCCTTCGTCTGCGCCTGAAGGTGCATGAACCCGGCCAGTGCCGCGGAGAGCGCACGGCGGGTGAGGCGGTACTCCGCGCCCAGCGAGCGCAGAATCCGGCCCGCCACGCCGTCCTGCTCGACGATCAGACCGAGCAGCAGATGCTCGGTGCCGACGTAGTTGTGGCCCAGACCGACCGCCTCGGTGACCGCCAGCTCCAGGGCGCTCGCCGCCGGTCCGCTGAACCGCCGCGCGGCGCCGTCCTGTTGCGCGCCGTCGGCGATCTCGTCGGCGTCGGACGCGTCGGGCTCGGCGGTACCGGGGCTGCGGCGCTCCAGCTCCCGCCGCAGCTGCTCGGGTGTGATGTCCACGGCGGTCAGCACCCGCAGCGCGAGGTTGTTGCCCTCGGCCACTATGCCGCCGAGCAGATGGACGGTACCCACGCTCGCCGACTCCTGGTCCCTGGCCTGTTCGGCGGCGAGCTGGAGGGTGGCGCGCGTACGGTCCGTGTAGCGGGCCAGGTCGCCGGGGACCTCCTGGTGCTCCACATCGCCGAGCGTGGCCTCGCGCACCGCCGCCACTCGCCGTACCGCCTGCTCAAGTGCCCGCTGGCAGACGGCCGATACCGGAACCCCGGCCTCCTTGACCGCCTCGGCCAGATCGTCGGGCAGATAGATGTTGATCTTCGGCACCATGAAACTCCCTAACTGGGGTTATGGAGGGGTTACGTTGGGGGGGCTAGCCCATAACCCCAACATAACCCCACTGTGGAGACATGGCTATACCCCCATCCCCAACTGCCGCCTTTGAGCAGGTGATTGAGTCAACTCGGCACAGCGCGCGCGGGCCTCGGCGTCCGCCCGGCTGCTGCTGGTCACGCAGACCGTGCGTTCCCGGTCGCCGCCCGCGGTGCACGACTCGGCGGCCGGTCCCTGCTCGCAGCCCCAGAACAGGAAGCGGACCCCTCGCGGCAGCTCGCCGTTGGGCCGTACGGCCACCGGCGCACCCTCGCCCGCCGCGTCGGTGACGACGGTGCTGCACCGCGTACCGCCCTCACCGGTACGGCACGCCCCCTCGGGCTCTCCCGGCACGGACACCCCGCGCACGGCGGTGCTGACCTTGATGTGCAACGGCAGGACCCCCGGACCGTCGGCCCCGATCCCGAACACCGTCGCACTCGCGGTGAGCACGGCCAGCCCGCCACCGAGCACGAACCTGCCGGCGCGCCGGGTGACGGACTGGGCGGGGGGCCTGGCCGGGGCCGGGGCTCGGGGTGGTTCGGCGGAGGCCGCCGGGGTGGCGGCGTCCGCCGTGCCGGGGTCCCGGGGGGGGGGGCCAGGCTCGCCCGTGCGGTCGGCGGGGGAGCCTGGCGCGCGGGTACGGGAGGCGGGTTTCGCCGTGCGGGCGGTGGGCTTCGGGGCCGACGGCGGTCCGCACAGCGCCAGATGGTGCAGGGCGGCCTCCTCCGCGGTGCCGCCCAGCCGCCGCCGGGTCGCGAGCGCCGCGCCGAAGGCCGCGGCGGCGGCCACCGGCCGCCCGGAGATCAGACGGCGCACCCCGTCCTCATGGCTGAAGTACACCAACGCCTCATCGTCCCGCGCATGTTCGGCCGCCGCCTTGCCGCGGTCCAGAATCCACCCCCAGGCCCCCAGCCGTACGGAACGCGCGACGGCGGGCGCCGCCGCCCGCGCCAGCCGCGCCCCGGCCCGGGGCAGCCCGGCCCGTACCGAAGCGTCGACAACGGCGGTCACCAGGGCACTGTGCCGGGCCACTTCACCCGGCGCCCGCTGCGGGGCAGCCGCCCACCCCCGCAGCCGCCCCGCCAAGTACGCCACCTCAGCCGCCCCCGGCCGCAACTCCTCCGGCAGTTCACCGGCAACGCCCGGCGCGACGCGATACCCCGCCACCCCCTCAACAGCAACCCCCAACTCCCCGAGCCGCCCGCATGCCTCACGCATCGCCTGGACAGCGCCCTTCGTCCTCGAAGCGTCCGCGCCTCCCGAAGCCTCTGCGCGCCCCGGGCAGTCCGCGCGGCCCGACTGGCCGCCCAGTCCGCCTCGGCCGACCGGCCCGGACCGGCCGACGCGCCCGAAGGGCCCACGAGTTGGGCCAAGAGGCAGGGATCGACGATTCCGGCGCCGGGCAGTGCCAGGACGGCGAGTGCGTCGCGCGCCGGGCCCGTGAGTCGCTGCAGGGCCGTGGGCAGCAGGGTGCGCAGCTGGGCCGGGCGGGGCAGGTGCGGTGGGCCGTCCTCCGGGAGGCGGGCGGCGGCCGCGGCGCGGACCAGCCACAGCGGTGAGCCCGCGGTCGCCCGCCACAGTGTCTGCGCGGCCGGCAGGTCGGCGGCCGGTACCTCGCGCCCCGTGCGGGCGGCCAGCAGCGTCAGCGCGTCCTCGTACGCCAGCCCGCCCAGGGCGAGCGCCGAGCCGCCGCGCCACAGCGCCCGTTCGGCGCAGGAGAAGAGGAAGGTGGCGTCCGGGGCCGTCTCCAGCAGCGTGTCCAGGGCCTCGGCCGGGCACTCCAGATCGTCCAGGACCAGACACCCCCGCAGGCCGGACAGCAGGCGCCGCAGCTCCGCCGGGTGGGGGCGGTGGCCGCTGGTGTCGTAGCAGGCCTCGTAGACGTCCTGGAGCAGGTCCTCGGGATCGCTGTGCGCGGCGGAGAGCAGCAGCACCTGCCGCCCCTCGGCGGCCAGAGTGCGGGCGGCGTGCCGCAGCAGCGCGCTCTTGCCGCTGCCCGGCGGGCCGTGGACCTGTACGGGACGGCCGTCCGCCACCGCCCGGGCGATGGCCGCCAACTCCCGCTCCCGGCCCACCAGGACATCGGGCCCGCAGCCCTGCGCGGGCACTGCCGGGCAGGTGCGGCGCTCCGGCCGCGGCCACTGCCCCGGGCCCACGACGGTGACCACCGAGCGGTGCGCGGTGACCGTGATGCCGTGATCGCCCACGACGGCGCTGGCGCGCACACCGCCCTCAGGACCCACGCGTGCCCCGGAACGATCCATGCGCCCTCCACACCGCTGCGCCGGGCCGCGCCGGGGCGTTACCACCGCCCCCGAATGATCCACGACCGGGCCGGACCCGGTCAGTCTCGGCCACGGCACCAGACGGCGGAATGCCCTACCGGGGGAGCCCGGAAGCACATCCCCGCTCACAACTCCCCTCGCGCGCCCACCCCTTCACTCAGCCCAGGCGCGGGGAACCGTGGCCGGCCCTCACCGGCCCGCGGCTTCATGACCGCACTCCCGGCAAAGCGCCCCGCGGCCCCGCCCCCGCCAGCGCGCGGGCGCACTGCGCTGCGGCCCGGCACGCCTCGATGGGACCGGTGCGCGGCAGCAGCGTGTTGGGCCCCATGTCGACGCCGCCCGTCGGCGTGCCCGCCGGCCGCCACCTGGGCAGCGCGTCGTCCCAGAAATTCTGGGCGACCCGGATCCGCCGGGGCTGGACGCCGCCCAGCGCGTGGCCGTTGCGCAGCAGCACATTGCCGGTGACGGTGACGTGGTCGGCGCCCACGTCCGCGTAGACCGCACTGGCCGCCGGGTCGTCGCCCTCCAGATAGGGAATTCCCGTCTCCTGTACGACATTGCCGTCCACCACCGCGCCGTCGCCGAACGAGGTGCCCTGTGCGTACGGCAGGTAGATCCCGCCGCCGTCGGGCAGCACCTTGACGGTGCGCAGTACGCGGTTGCCGGTGATGCGCAGTCCGGTGGACGACTCGCCCCAGATGCCCGTATAGGGCGTGTCGCTGACCTCGTTGTGCGTGATGACGCTGCCGCGCGCCTGCTCCGCCGCGATGCCGATGCCGCCGTGGTACTCCGCGCCCACCCGCCGCACCCGGTTGTCCGCGAGCAGATTGGCGCTGTTGTCCCCGTCCACGCCGACCGTGATGCCCCCGGCCGACACGTCCTCCACCGCATTGCCGCGCAGCGCGTTCTTCCGGCTCCCGCCCGTCAACACCAGGCCCTGCCCGCCCAGTTGGTGCAGCAGTCCGCCCTCGAAGGTGATCCGCTCGGCCCGGCGGAAGGACGCGGCGCCCGGCACCGTGAGTCCGCGCTCGCCGCCGCCGGAGTACCAGCTGCCGATGATGTGCGGAAAGCCGCCGGGCCGGTCGGGCCCGAGCCAGGTGGTGTGGGCCAGCTCCAGCCCCCGGAAGGCGAGGTCGTGCAGCGGTGCGGCCCGCTCGCCCCGCCCGCTGATCAGGGTCTCGGCGACCGGCGCCACGATCCGCGACCGGCGCGGGTCCTGGCCGCGGCGCGGCAGGTAGTACGCGACGTGGTGCCCGGCGCGCGACCGGTCCAGATACCAACTGCCGGGCTGGGTGAGGAAGTCGGGGCTGTTGAGGACGTCGGTGGGAGCCGCCGGGGCGCTGGGCTCCTCCGGCTCGGTGCGGTAGAGCTCGGCCAGGCGGCTCCAGCACGGCTGGTCCATGGTGATCGTCGTGGACCGCCCGGTGCCGGTGATCGCGGCGATGCCGCAGCGCGCCTCGGAGTACGGCAACGGCCCCTGGGTGCCCCGGTAGAGCAGTTCCATGTCGCGCGCACCGCGCCAGGAGCGGGGCAGGGGCGTGTCGGTCACATACCCGGACGCGGTCCTGCGCACCTTCCCCGGCAGCCCCCGCCCCAGGGCCGTACGCTCCGCCCGCCTGCCGTCCACGTACAGCTGACGGCTCTGCAGGCCGCCGACCTCGGCCCGCCACACCCCGGTCCGCCCGGGCCCGCTGCCGCCCACCGGCCGCCAGCCCGTGACCGGCCGCCCGCCGCTGAGCGTGACCCGCTCCTGCCCGCCGGTCCCGTAGCCGTAGGCCTGATAGACCACCCGGTGCCCGCCGGTCCCGGAGTCGCCCGCGGCGGCCGACAGCTGCAGCGGGCCGGTGCGCCGGTACGTCCCGCCGCGCAGCTCGACGACGATGTCGGAGCGCATCCGCGCGGTCCGCTCCCGTACGGTGCGCTGCGCCCGCTCCAGGGTCGCGAACGGTCTGGCGTGGGAGCCCGGGCCGGTGTCCTCGCCCCACGGCGCGACATACAGCCGCTGCGTCCGCGGCGCCCCGGACGCGGGGGCGTCGCCGGCGGAGGCCGAGGCCGGCAGCGGCAGCGCGAGGACGGCCAGTGCCATCAGCCCGGCCCCGCCCGCCAGGCACGCCATCCGGTTCGTCCGGTCCGCGCGCCGCAGGCGCCGGATCTGCTCGATGTACGCGAAGTGCTTCATACGGCCCGTCTCCCGTGTCCCTCGCCCGGACGGCTCGGCCCGATCGTCCCCCGCCCCTTAGGAGTGGACGCGGCGAACGCGCCGTACACCTGACGGGCCCACCCCACGGGCGGGCAGACCGTCCCCTACGCCTCGCGTGCCCTGGCCTGATGGCGGCGGGCCTTGGTGCGGTTGCCGCAGCGTTCCATGGAGCACCAGCGGCGGTTGTGGGCGGGGGAGCGGTCCACGAAGCGCAGGGCGCAGCGGTCCGCGCCGCAGATGCGTACCCGCCGCACCTCCGGGGAGAGCAGCAGCTCCACGGCGTCGTGCGCGATCAGGGCGAGTCCGGCCGCGGTGTCCCGTACCGGCACCGTGGTCGGAGCCGCCGTCAGCTCGCCGTGCACGACGGCCAGTTGCGGGGCGGGGCGCGGGAGGGTGGCCGCCGCCTCGTTGAGGGCGGCCACGTCCGCGCGGGCGGGCAGCTGACCGCCCGCCGCGGCCAGGACCGCGCGGTCGACGCTCGCGCGCAGCTGCCGCGCCGCCTCCAGGGCCCGGTCCTGTGCGGGCTCGGTGCGCACCCCCTCGGTCAGCAGGCCGGCGAAGTCCAGCCAGCGCAGGACGTCGCCGGGGGCCAGCAGCGTCTCGCGGGGCACCGTCGCGCGGTCCCGCAGGGTGTTGACGAAATCCAGGCACGGCCGACCGCCGTAGGTGAGCCATGCATCGTGCGGTGACATGGCTGCTATCTTACTAACCCCTTAAGAGGGTTAGTGCATAGACGGCTGTGGGAGGGAACGGCGATGACGGCGGAAGTGACCACAGGAGACACCGCGGGCGGCGCGGCGGGAGCTGCCCCCGAGGTGACGTACGGAGTGGCCAGGGTGGACGGGGTGCGGCTGCACTACACCCGCGCGGGCAGTGGGCCCGCGGTGGTGCTGCTGCACGGCTGGCCGCAGACCCGCCGCTGCTGGCAGCCGGTGCTGGGCGAACTGGCGCGGCACCACACCGTCATCGCGCCCGACCTGCGCGGCTACGGCCTCAGCGACAAGCCCGCCACCGGTTACGACAAGCGGCGGATGGCCGCCGACATGGCCGGACTGACCGCGTCGCTGGGCCTGGAGGAGGTCTCGGTGGTCGGCCACGACCGCGGCGCGCGGGTCGCGCACCGCTGGGCCCTGGACCGGCCCGACCAGGTCGCGCGGATCGCGGTGCTGGACATCGTGCCGACGAGGGAGATGTTCCGCCGCCTGGACAGCACGGTGGCCGCCGGCTACTGGCACTGGCTCTTCCACATGCAGCCCGACCTGCCCGAGCGCCTGATCTCCCATGACATCCGCGGCTATCTGGAGTTCCTCTTCGAGCGCTGGAGCTATGACCGGCACGCGCTGACCAAGGAGGCCGTGGACGAGTACGTCGAGGCCCTCTCCCGCCCCGGAGCGCTGCGCGCGAGCCTGGACGACTACCGCGCCCAGGAGCAGGACCTCCCCCTGGACGAGGAGGACTTCGCCGCCGGGCGCCGCCTCACCGTTCCCGTACTGGCCCTGTGGGGAGCCGAGGGACTGCCGGCCCGGCTGCCGACGCTGGAGATCTGGCGCGAGTACGCGGCCGACCCCGGCGCGGTCACCGGCGCCGAGATCCCCGCCTGCGGGCACTTCATCGCCGAGGAGGCCCCCGCCGCCCTCCTCACCCACCTGCGCGCATTCCTGCCCGGTCACAAGTAGGGTCGGCAGGCGGACGATCCGTCCGCACGGATGTACGGATCTGCGGATGCACGGAACGGAAGGCGGGGGCGTGGGCGCGGCGGAAGGTCAGGGGGAGCCGGTGGCGGGGGAGTACCTCCTGCGCAATGTGGCCAGCGGGCTGGTGCTGGAGGTCGAGGGCGGCCGCAAGGGCAGTGGTGCCAAGGTGCGCCAGGCCAAGGAGGACGCGAGCCCGGCGCAGGTGTGGCGGGTGACGGAGGTGTCCCCCGGCAGCGGCTGGCGGCACGTCACCAACAAGGCCAGCGACAAGCGGCTGGACGTCACCGGCGCCTCGACGGAGAACGGCGCCAGCGTCCAGCAGTGGAAGGCCAACAACTACGGCGCGCAGGAGTGGCTCTTCGAGCAGCACGTGGAGTCCCCCGGCACCTTCACCCTGGTCAACTTCGCCAGCGGCCTGCTGCTGGAGGTCGCCGGGGACAGCACCGAGCACGGCGCCGACGTCCAGCAGTGGGAGGACCGCGACAGCGCCGGGCAGTGGTGGACGCTGGAACGGCAGTAGGTACCTGAGGGACCGTCGCCCGGCTGGTGCCCGGCGTCCGTTCGGCCGAACCGGCGAGGCACCGGCCCCGCTCCCGGGTCACGCTCGGGAGATGGACACGGCACCAGCTCCCCGGGCACGGCTCGGGCTTGCGCTTCTGTTCGTGGGGTGGGGGCCGG
>NZ_JBSIBZ010000039.1:0-77474 GCF_058245575.1 Streptomyces sp. UF-297
CCCCCCCCCCCCCCCCCCCCCGCGCGTGATCAAGCCGGTGTGCTGTCGGGGGCCGCGTGGCCGCGGGCCGTCGTCGCCCCCTGGACCTCACCGCCCGTTGAAAGCGTCCTTCAGCCGGGAGAACAGCCCCTGCTGCCCGGGCTGGAACTGCCCGGTGGGCCGCTCCTCACCGCGCAGCTTCGCCAGCCTCCGCAGCAGCTCCTCCTGCTCCGGGTCCAGCTTCGAGGGCGTCTGCACCTCGACGTGCACGATCAGGTCGCCGCGCCCGCCGCCGCGCAGATGTGTGACACCGCGCTGGTGCAGCGGAATGGACTGCCCCGACTGGGTGCCGGGCCGGATGTCGACCTCCTCCAGCCCGTCCAGCGTCTCCAGCGGGCACTTCGTGCCCAGCGCCGCCGCCGTCATCGGGATGGTGACCGTGCAGTGCAGGTCGTCGCCGCGCCGCTGGAAGACCGGGTGCGGCAGCTCGTGGATCTCGACGTAGAGGTCGCCCGCCGGGCCACCGCCCGGGCCGACCTCGCCCTCACCGGCGAGCTGGATGCGCGTCCCGTTGTCGACACCGGCCGGGATCTTGACCGTGAGCGTACGGCGGGAGCGCACCCGGCCGTCGCCCGCGCACTCCGGGCACGGGGTGGGGACCACGGTCCCGAAGCCCTGGCACTGCGGGCACGGGCGCGAGGTCATGACCTGGCCCAGGAAGGACCGCGTCACCTGCGAGACCTCACCGCGGCCGCGGCACATGTCACAGGTCTGCGCGGACGTACCGGGCGCGGCGCCCTCACCGCTGCAGGTCGTGCACACCACGGCGGTGTCGACCTGGATGTCCTTGGTCGTGCCGAAGGCGGCCTCGTCCAGCTCCACGTCCAGCCGGATCATGGCGTCCTGGCCGCGGCGCGTACGCGAGCGGGGCCCGCGCTGCGACGCCGTACCGAAGAACGCGTCCATGATGTCGGAGAAGTTGCCGAAGCCCGCGCCGAAGCCGCCCGCGCCACCGGCGCCGCCGGACTGCGAGAGCGGGTCCCCGCCGAGGTCGTAGACCTGCTTCTTCTGCGGGTCCGACAGCACCTCGTAAGCGGCGTTGATCTCCTTGAACCGCTCCTGGGTCTTCGGATCCGGATTCACGTCCGGGTGCAGCTCGCGCGCCAGCCGCCGGAAAGCCTTCTTGATCTCGTCCTGCGAGGCATCGCGGCGAACGCCCAGGACCGCGTAGTAATCCGTGGCCACTTACGACTCCGCCAGGATCTGTCCGACGTAACGTGCCACTGCGCGTACCGCTCCCATCGTTCCGGGGTAGTCCATGCGGGTCGGTCCGACCACGCCGAGTTTGGCGACTGCCTCGTCGCCCGAACCGTAGCCGACCGCGACGACCGATGTGGAAGTCAGGCCCTCGTGAGCGTTCTCGTGCCCGATGCGTACGGTCATGCCCGAGTCCTTGGCCTCCCCGAGCAGCTTGAGGAGCACCACCTGCTCTTCCAGCGCTTCCAGCACCGGCCGGATGGTCAGCGGGAAGTCGTGCCCGAAGCGCGTGAGATTGGCGGTACCGCCGATCATCAGCCGCTCCTCGGTCTCCTCCACCAAAGTCTCCAGCAAGACCGACAGCACTGTCGAGACCGTGCCGCGGTCCTCCTGCTCGAAGGAGTCGGGCAGGTCCTGCACCAGCTGCGGCACGTCCGTGAACCGCCGCCCCACGACACGGCTGTTGAGCCGCGCCCGCAGGTCCGCCAGCGAACTCTCGCCGAACGGCGCCGGGCAGTCGATCATGCGCTGCTCGACCCGCCCGGTGTCCGTGATCAGTACGAGCATCAGCCGGGCCGGGGCCAGCGACAAGAGCTCCACGTGCCGCACGGTGGACCGCGTCAACGACGGGTACTGCACCACCGCGACCTGCCGGGTCAGCTGCGCCAGCAGCCGGACCGTGCGCCCCACCACATCGTCGAGGTCGACCGCGCCGTCCAGGAAATTCTGGATGGCCCGCCGCTCCGGCGACGACAGGGGTTTGACGCCCGCCAGCTTGTCGACGAACAGGCGGTAGCCCTTGTCGGTCGGGATGCGCCCGGCGCTCGTATGAGGCTGGGCGATGAAGCCCTCGTCCTCCAGCGCCGCCATGTCGTTACGGACCGTGGCGGGTGAGACACCGAGGCGATGCCGCTCGGTCAGGGCCTTGGACCCGACCGGCTCCTCCGTCCCGACATAGTCCTGGACGATGGCGCGCAGCACTTCAAGCCTGCGTTCACTGAGCATCGCGCACACCTCCAGTCCGGCCGTTCTCCGGGTCGTTCTTCCTGGGCCGTCTTTGGCACTCACCATGTCCGAGTGCCAAGCCCTGAGCCAGTGTACGGCCGGGTCGCACAAGCAGGGCAAGGGCGGCCGTCACGTAACCGCCGATCCGGCGGGCAACGCTATCGCGACACGGCTAGCGTCTCGGTATGCACACGACTTGGGAAGAGGCCGGCTGGGAACGTCTCGGTGCGGGCGTGGGCCGCCGCCGCATGCCGGGCTGGGACGAGACGATCGGCGTGGTCGCGGGCTCGGCGGGCGTCCTGCTCGTCGACACCGGCGCCACGCTGCGCGACGGCGCCGAGCTGCGCTGCCAGGCGCGCGACATCCTGGGCCGGGAAGTGACGCATATCGCGCTGACGCACCCCCACTTCGACCATGTACTGGGCACCGCAGCCTTCGCGGGCGTGGAGGTCTTCGGCGCCGCGGGCGTGGACGACCTCCTGCTGCACGGCAAAGACGAGCTGCGCGCGGCCGCGGTGCACCACGGCGTCGACGCGGACGCCGCGGCGGAGGCCGCCGACCTCCTCGTACGCCCCCACCACCTGGTCTCCGGCGAGCGCACCCTGGACCTGGGCGACCGCCAGGTGCTGCTGGCCAACGTCGGCCCCGGCCACACCGCGCACGACCTGGCGGTGCTGGTCCCCGGCGGGCACGGCTCCCCCGAGATCGTCTTCTGCGGCGACCTCGTCGAGGAGTCCGGTACGCCCCAGGCCGGTTCGGACGCCATCCCCACCCAGTGGCCCGCCGCCCTGGACCGCCTGCTCGCCCTCGGCGGCGAAAACGCGCTCTACGTCCCGGGCCACGGCGCGGTGGTAGATGCCCGATTCGTCCGTGACCAGCGCGACCAGCTGGCCCGCCGCTTCGGCGTGTCGCCTTCCTGACCTGCGTCTCTTCCTTATCGTCCGTACGGTCCCAGCGTCGTCCGTACGGCCCGGCCGGTCTCCGTACGGCCCTGCCCCCACCCGTACGGACCGGCCACCGTCCCTGCGGTCCCGCCCGCGCAGAACCCCGCACAGATCAAGGCAGCAGCCGCCATGCAGAGCAAGCGCTACGACCTCACCCCTCCCTGGAAGAAGCAGCGCCCCGCGCCCGAGGTCCCGGCCGACCCCGATCTGGTCGTCGAGGAGCTCACCACCGGCTTCTGCGGCGCCGTGATCCGCTGCGAGAAGACGGCGGAGGGGCCGACGGTCACCCTGGAGGACCGCTTCGGCAAGCACCGCGTCTTCCCCATGACGCCGCGCGGTTTCCTCCTGGAGGGCCAGGTCGTCACCCTCGTACGGCCCCGGGCGCGGCCCGCCGCCCGCGGCCCGGCCCGTACCGCCTCCGGGTCGCTGGCCGTGCCCGGCGCCCGCGCCCGGGTGGCCAGGGCCGGCCGCATCTACGTCGAGGGGCGCCACGACGCGGAGCTGGTCGAACGCGTCTGGGGCGACGACCTGCGCATCGAGGGCGTGGTCGTCGAATACCTGGAAGGCATCGACGACCTGCCCGCCATCGTCGCGGACTTCTCCCCCGGCCCCGACGCGCGGCTGGGCGTCCTGGTGGACCACCTCGTCCCCGGCTCCAAGGAGTCCCGGATCGCGGCGCAGGTCACCGACGCCCACACCCTGGTCGTCGGGCACCCCTACATCGACGTCTGGGAAGCGGTGAAGCCGTCCTCGGTGGGCATCGCCGCCTGGCCGTCCGTGCCGCGCGGCCAGGACTGGAAGACCGGGGTGTGCCGCGCCCTGGGCTGGCCGGAGAACACCGGCGCCGCCTGGCAGCACATCCTCTCCTCGGTCCGCTCCTACAAGGACCTGGAGCCGCAACTCCTGGGCCGCGTCGAGGAGTTGATCGACTTCGTCACGGCGCCGCCCGAGTAGCGCCGGGGTCAGTCCACCAGGTCCCGGACCACCGCGTCGGCCAGCAGCCGCCCGCGCAGCGTCAGCACGGCCCGGCCCGCCTCGTAGGGGGCGGGCTCCAGCAGGCCGTCGGACAGGGCGCGCGCCGCCGCCCGCGCGCCCTGCGGCGCCAGGAGGGACAGCGGGCAGCCGTCCGCGAGGCGCAGTTCGAGCAGGATGCGCTCGACGCGGCGGTCCTCCTCGGCGAGCACCTCGCGGCCCGCGCCCGGCGAGCGCCCGTCCTGGAGCGCCTGGGCGTACGCCCCCGGGTGCTTGACGTTCCACCAGCGCACCCCGCCCACGTGGCTGTGCGCGCCGGGCCCGGCGCCCCACCAGTCGGCGCCGGTCCAGTACAGCTCGTTGTGGCGGCAGCGGCCGGCCTTGGAGGTCGCCCAGTTGGAGACCTCGTACCAGGAGAAACCGGCCGCGGTCAGCCGCTCCTCGGCGATCAGGTAGCGGTCGGCGTGCACATCGTCGTCCGTCATCGGGACCTCGCCGCGCCGGATGCGGCGCGCGAGCTGGGTGCCCTCCTCCACGATCAGCGCGTAGGCCGAGACGTGGTCGGGGCCCGCCGCGATCGCCGCGTCCAGCGAGGCCCGCCAGTCGTCGTCGCTCTCACCGGGGGTTCCGTAGATCAGATCGAGGTTGACGTGGTCGAAGCCGGCCGCGCGCGCCTCGGCGACACAGGCCTCGGGCCGCCCTGGCGTGTGCGTGCGGTCAAGGATCTTCAGGACGTGCTGCCGGGCGCTCTGCATACCGAAGGAGACCCGGTCGAAGCCGCCCGCCCGCAGCTCTTCGAGGTAGCGCGGGTCCACCGACTCCGGGTTGGCCTCGGTGGTGATCTCCGCGTCCGGCGCGAGGCCGAACTCGTCCCGGATCGCGGCCAGCATCCGGACCAGGTCCGCCGCGGGCAGCAGGGTGGGCGTACCGCCTCCGACGAAGACCGTCTCGACGGACCGCGGGTCCTCGCCCAGGACCTTGCGCGCCAGGCGCACCTCCTCGACGAGCGTGGCGGCGTAGTTGTCGCGCGAGGCCAGCGCGCCGCCGGAGCCGCGCAGCTCACCGGCGGTGTAGGTGTTGAAGTCGCAGTAGCCGCAGCGGGTGGCGCAGTACGGGACGTGCAGATAGAACCCGAGGGGACGCTCAGTGGCCCCGTCCAGGGCACGGCGGGGCAGCACCCCGTCGTCGGGCATGGGCTCACCATCGGGCAGTGCGGAAGGCATTCCCCCATTGTCCGCCATAAAGCCGCGGCCCCTTCCGTGCCCCGTTCAAGGGCGCGGGGCCGTGCCGATACGCGGCTCCGCCACGTGGGCGCGCCCAGCCACAACCGGCCCGCAGCCGACAGGCCTCAGGGCCTGTCGTCAACGTCCCGTCGTTCGCCCGGAGGGCGGGCCTGGCGGCGTCTGGCGCACTCCGCTCGCTTCGCGAGCTGCCTCTCGGCTCTTTGCGTCGTTCTACGGATGCCGAGCGCTCTCGCAAGGCGGAGGGGCGCCCCGGTACTGGTACCGGGGCGAGCCCGGCAACGCGGCGAGCGTGCGTGCCAGGCGTCGCCAGGCAGGCGGGACTGTGACGACGGGCCCTAGCGGAGCGCATGCAGCACCAGCAGCGCCAGATCGTCATCCGGCGGCGTCGGCCCGAAGGCGTGCACCGCCTCGCGGATCCGGCCCGCGACCCCGTCTGCCCCCAGCCCCGCGCACTGCGCCAGCGCCGCCGCCAGGCCGTCCTCGTCGTCGAAGAGCCGCGGGCCCGAGCGCCGCTCGGTCACCCCGTCGGTGACGCACAGCAGCGTCTCGCCCGGGGCCAGGTCGAAGGACTGGGAGACGTACGCGGACTCCTCCAGCACCCCCAGCAGCATCTGCGGGTCCGCCACGACCCGTACCGTGCCGTCCGCGCCCAGCACCAGCGGCAGCGGGTGCCCGGCGCTGGCGAGGGTGCAGCGCGCGCCGCCCGCCTCTTCGGGGTTCGGCACGATCTCGCCGTACAGGAGCGACAGGAAGCGCCCCTGCTCGCCCTCCTCCAGGAGCCCCTCGGCCGCGGGGAGGCCGTCGACGGGCCCGCCGCTCACTCCCCCGGCGGCCGCGACCGCCGCCGTCACCGCGATGACGGAGTCGGCGGCCTCCCGCGCGACGGTCTTGTTGAGCCGGTCCAGGACCTCGTCCACACCGAAGCCGTCGCGCGCCAGCATGCGCAGTACGGGCCGGGCCAGGCCGGTCACCGCGGCCGCCTCGGGTCCGCTGCCGCACACATCGCCGAGGGCGAAGCACCAGCGCCCGCCGCCGGCGTCGAACAGGTCCCAGAAGTCGCCGCCCGCCCAGGCGCCCTCGCGCGGCTCGTAGACCACCGCCGACTCCACCCCGGGCACCGGCGCCCGCCCGCGCGGCAGCAGCCTGCGCTGGAGGACCTGGCTGATCCGCGCCTGCCTGCCGTAGGCGCGGGCCGCCGCGATGGCGCGGCCCGCCCGGCGGGCCAGGTCCTCGATGAGGCCGACGACCTCGTCGGGGAAGCGCATCAGCCCGGCCCGCCCCAGCAGCAGCGTGCCGTACCTGCGGCCGCCCGCCACCAGGGGGCAGGCCAGCGCCGCGCCGACCGGCCCGCACCCGGTGCCTTCGCCGGGCCACAGCCAGGGGACCGCGCTCCCCGCGGTCCCGCGCGGGCCGCCGTACCCCGCCGCGAGGGGCGGGTCCTTCTCCAGGACCATGCGCAGGGCGTCGATCCGCGCCTCGCTGGAGTGCCAGACGCGGGCCAGCCGCGGCACCTCGTCCTCGCCGTCGGCCCGCAGGGAACCGTGGGCGCCGTAGCCGTCGTCGGGAGCCGGGCCCGCGCCGCCGCCTCCCGTACCGCCGTCGTGCACCCACACCGCGCACCAGTCGGCCAGCCGGGGTACGACCAGCTGGGCGGCGAGCGAGGCGATCTGGTCGACGTCCAGCTGTCCGGCCAGCAGGTCGGAGGCCTCGGCCAGGAAGGAGAGCGCGCCGTGGTGGATCCAGTCCGGTTCGGCCCGGCGCAGCCCGGACCGCTGGGGCGCGGGGGCCAGCAACTCCGCTGCTCGCAGCCCCCGTTGGAGGGCCACGTCGCCGTGCGAGAGGTCAGGGGACGGCCCGTAGCCCTCCCCCGGATCGCCGGTGAGCAGCCGGAACCAGACGGTCTTCAGGGCGCGCCGGTAGGTGATGCCCCAGGACTCGGCGACCGCGTTGACCAGTTGCAGGCCGTGGCCGCCGCTGTCGGACGGCGAGGTCTGCTGGCGCCCGCGCACGGCGCGCGCCGGGTGGTGGTCGGAGACCTCCACCACGACCGCGGCCCGGCACGGGGAGGCCGCCGCCCCCAGGGCCGCGCCCGCCGCGCCGCTGCCGGACCCGTGCGCCTCCGCGCCGCACGGGTCCAGCCGGCACAGCAGTTCCACGGTCGTTCCCGCGTGCACCACCGCGTTGGTGACCAACTCGCTGACCAGCAGCACCGCTTCGTCGGCGAGCCGGTCGGTGATGCCCTCGGCTCCCGGCAGCGCCTGGGCGGTCCAGTCGGCGAGGGCGGCGCGTACGAACTGCCGTGCGGCGGCAGCGGCGCGCGGGTTGCCCGGCAGGCTGCCCCGGTGGCACCGCGCGTGCTCCTGCGCACATCCCGTATCAGCACACTCGCCTGCCCCTACGGCCCCTCTGTCACCACCCGTGACCCCGGCGGCAGCCACGCCGACGGGCGCCGCAGCGCCCGGCCCGACGCCCTCGCCGCCGGCCCCGCGGGCCTCGGCACCAGGGCGGACGCCCTCGGAGCGGTCCGCCGCCCGCATCCGCACGACGTCCCTTTTTGATGAAGTTGGCGTCCTCATTGAGCAACTCCCGAGCAGTTCCGCAATAGCGCCAAACACGCCACCGCCAGAGTGACAGACTGAGCGCGCGTATAAGCACCGAGTTACTGAAGTGGACAGCCATGGCGGTCGATTCGGCAGGGCCCCGCGTTCCGGGGGATCCGGGGGAGAAAACTCCCCCGGACAGGCGCGGCTCCAAGGAGAACCCCCGTCGCACCGCCCGTGCGGCTCCCCGGCGGGCCGCAGGGGAGAAGGCGCCCCGCTCCGGCGCGGGCGCGGAGTATGTCCGCGCGGCCGATCTGCGCCCCCTCGTGACGGCCCTGACCACCATGTCGGCGGGCGACTTCCGCACCCGCCTCCCCGTGGCCCACGAGGGCGTACTGGCCGAACTGGCCGTTGCCTTCAACGACATCGCGGCCCGTAACCAGCACCTGTCCAACGAACTGCTGCGGCTGCGCAGCGAGGTCGTACGCCAGGGCCGGCTGGACGAGCGGATGTCGGCGAGCCCGGGCTCCGGCACCTGGGCGACCTCCGTCCAGGCCACCAACACCATCATCGACGCCCTGGTCATCCCGGCGTCCCAGGCCACCCAGGTGCTGGACGCGGTCGCGGGCGGCGACCTGTCCCAGCGGGTGGATCTGCACGACGGCAACCGCCCGCTGCGCGGCGACCGCCGCCGGCTGGGCCGCGCGGTCAACAGGATGGTCGACCAGCTCTCCCTGTTCACCGGCGAGGTCACCCGCGTCGCCCGCGAGTCCGGCACGGAAGGCCGCCTCGGCGGCCGCGCCAAGGTGGCGGGCCTGTCGGGGAGTTGGCGCGATGTGACCGAAGCCGTCAACACCATGGCGGCCCGCCTGACGGCCCAGGTGCGCGACATCGCCCTGGTGACCACCGCGGTGGCGCGCGGCGATCTGACGCGTCAGGTCACGGTCGAGGCGGCGGGCGAGCTGCTGGAGCTGAAGATGACCGTCAACACCATGGTCGACCAGCTCTCCGCCTTCGCCGACGAAGTCACCCGCGTCGCCCGCGAGGTCGGCACCGAAGGCCAGTTGGGCGGCCGCGCCCAGGTCCGCGGCGTGTCGGGGGTGTGGAAGGACCTGACCGACAACGTCAACTTCATGGCCTCCAACCTCACCTCCCAGGTCCGCAACATCGCCCAGGTCACCACCGCGGTGGCCAACGGCGATCTGAGCCAGAAGATCACCGTCGATGCGCGCGGCGAGATCCTCCAGCTGAAGCTGACCGTCAACACGATGGTCGACCAGCTCTCCGCCTTCGCCGACGAAGTCACCCGCGTCGCCCGCGAGGTCGGCACGGAGGGCCGGCTCGGCGGCCGGGCGCATGTGCGCGGCGTGTCGGGCGTCTGGAAGGACCTGACCGACAACGTCAACTTCATGGCCGACAACCTCACCTCCCAGGTGCGCAACATCGCCCTGGTGGCGACGGCCGTGGCGGAGGGCGACCTCGGGAAGAAGATCACGGTCGAGGCCAAGGGCGAGATCCTGGAGGTGAAGTCGACGATCAACACGATGGTCGACCAGCTCTCCGCCTTCGCCGACGAAGTCACCCGCGTCGCCCGCGAGGTCGGCACCGAAGGCAACCTCGGCGGTCAGGCCCAGGTCCGCGGCGCCTCCGGTGTCTGGAAGGACCTCACCGACAACGTCAACTTCATGGCCTCCAACCTCACCTCCCAGGTCCGCAACATCGCCCAGGTCACCACGGCCGTGGCCGACGGCGACCTCTCCAAGAAGATCACGGTCGATGCGCGCGGCGAGATCCTGGAGCTGAAGGACACCGTCAACTCCATGGTGGAGCAGCTGCGCGCGTTCGCCGACGAGGTCACCCGCGTCGCCCGCGAGGTCGGCACCGAAGGCAACCTCGGCGGCCGGGCCCAGGTCCGCGGCGCCTCCGGCGTCTGGAAGGACCTCACCGACAACGTCAACTTCATGGCCTCCAACCTCACCACCCAGGTCCGCAACATCGCCCTGGTGGCCACCGCGGTCGCCAAGGGAGACCTCTCCAAGAAGATCGACGTGGACGCCCGCGGCGAGATCCTGGAGCTGAAGACCACCCTGAACACCATGGTCGACACCCTCTCCTCCTTCGCCTCGGAGGTGACCCGGGTGGCCCGCGAGGTGGGCAGCGAGGGGCAGTTGGGCGGCCAGGCCCGGGTCGAGGGCGTCTACGGCACCTGGAAGCGCCTGACGACGAACGTGAACGAGCTCGCCTCCAACCTCACCACCCAGGTCCGCGCCATCGCCGAGGTCGCCTCCGCGGTGGCCGCCGGCGACATGACCCGTAACGTCACCGTAGAGACCCAGGGCGAGGTCGCCGAGCTGAAGGACAACATCAACCTGATGGTGTCCAACCTCCGCGAGACCACCCGCGCCAAGGACTGGCTGGAGTCCAACCTGGCCCGCCTGGCGGGTCTGATGCAGGGCCACCGCGACCTGGTGGAGGTCGCCGATCTGATCCTGCGCGAGCTGACCCCGCTGGTCAACGCCCAGTACGGCGCCTTCTTCCTGGCCGACACCAACGTCACCGACGTCACCGACCCGACCGACCCCAGCGGTCTGCATCTGGCGTTCATCGCGGGCTACGGCTCCGCGCAGGACACCAGCATCGACACACCGGGCTCGGTGGGCCACGGTCTGGTGCGCCAGGCCGCCCTGGAGAAGAAGCGCATCCTGGTCGAGGACGCCCCGCCCGACTACATCAAGGTCAACTCCGGTCTGGGCGAGGCCACTCCGGCCACCGTAGTGATCATCCCGGTCCTGTTCGAGGACCAGACCCTCGGCGTGATCGAGCTGGCGTCCTTCTCCCGCTTCTCCGATGTCCACCTGGCCTTCTTCGACCAGTTCGTGAACACCATCGGCGTCGCCATCAACACCATCGTCGCCAACTCCCGTACGGAATCCCTGCTCGGCGAGTCCCAGCGGCTGGCCCGCCAGCTCCAGGAGCGCACGGACGAGCTCCAGCGCCGGCAGGCCGAGCTGCAGCGCTCCAACGCCGAGCTGGAGGAGAAGGCGGCGCTGCTGGCCAGCTCCTCGCAGTACAAGTCCGAGTTCCTGGCCAATATGTCGCACGAGCTGCGCAACCCGCTCAACTCCCTGCTCATCCTGGCCCGGCTGCTCGCCGACAACCCCGACGCCCATCTCACCGAGCAGGAGGTGCAGTTCGCGGCGACCATCCACCGCTCGGGCTCGGACCTCCTCCAGCTGATCAACGACATCCTCGACCTGTCCAAGATCGAGGCAGGCCGGATGGACGTACGCCCCAAGCGCCTGCCGCTGATCAAGCTGCTCAACTACGTCCACGACACCTTCCGCCCCATGACCCTGGACCGCGGACTGGCCTTCGAGGTCTCGGTGAGCGAGGGCGTACCCAAAGAGCTCTTCTCCGACGAACAGCGCCTGCAGCAGGTGCTGCGCAACCTGCTGACCAACGCCGTCAAGTTCACCTCGGCCGGCAAGATCGACCTGCGGGTGGACCGCGCCCCCGACAACTCCATCGCCTTCACCGTCACCGACACCGGCATCGGCATCGCCCCGGAGAAACTCCCCGTCATCTTCGAGGCGTTCCAGCAGGCGGACGGCACGACCAACCGCAAATACGGCGGCACGGGCCTGGGCCTGTCCATCAGCCGGGAGATCGCCGGGCTGCTGGGCGGCAGGATCACCGCCAGCAGCGAGCCGGGCGTCGGCAGCATCTTCACCCTGTACGTCCCCGTCGAGTGCCCCGGCTTCGCCGATGTGCCCGACTCCGTCCCCGACCCCGGCCTGCTGCCCGCCTCCACCCAGTACCTCCCCCTGCCCGACAAACCGGGGCACCCCTCGCAGGCGGGCCGCCACCAGCCCCGTACCAGCCCTCCCATGCCCCGCGACGAACCGGCCTGGCCGACCACCACCCGCCTGGAGGACTGGGTGGCGGGACCGGCCGGCTCACTGCTCGCCGGCTGCGAGGTCCTGGTCGTGGACGACGACATCCGCAACGTCTTCGCCCTCACCAACGTCCTGAGCCGGGTCGGCATGCGCGTCATCTACGCCGAACACGGCCGGGAGGGCATCGAGATGCTCGGCAAGAACCCCGGCATCAGGCTCGTCCTGATGGACGTGATGATGCCGGAGATGGACGGCTACGAAACCATCCGCGCCATCCGCCGCACCCCCCGCTTCGCCGACCTGCCCGTCATCGTGCTGACCGCGAAAGCCATGCCCGGCGACCGCGAGAAGTCCCTGGAGAGCGGAGCCAACGAGTACGTCCCCAAGCCCGTGGACGTGGATCGCCTGCTGACCGTGACCGTGGATCTGCTGTCCCGGCACAGCGCCGCGCCTCCGTCCCCCGACGGCGACCACGACCCCCCCGGCTGCGGAACGATCGCCCCACAGATCGGCCCCGCCGTCATCGATCCCGAAGCAACCTCCTAGAGGCAAGGCTCAAGGCTCATCATGACTCCACCAAGCGGCACGACAACCGCCGAGGGCCAGGCAGGCATCCTGCTCGTCGACGACATGGAGGACAACCTCGCCGCTCTCGAAGCCGTCCTGGTCTCGCTCGGCGAGCCACTCGTCCGTGCCCGCTCCGGTGAGGAGGCGATGAAGGCGCTGCTGCGCCAGGACTTCGCGGTGGTCCTGCTGGACATCCTCATGCCCGGCATGGACGGCTTCGAGACCGCCACCAACATCAAACGTCTCGACCAGACCAAAGACATCCCGATCATTTTCCTGACCGGCACCGACAGCGACTCCGGCTTCGCCTTCCGCGGCTATTCCACCGGCGCCGCCGACTATCTGACCAAGCCCTTCGACCCCTGGGTGCTGCGCGCCAAGGTCAATGTCTTCCTCGACCTGCACCGCAAGAACCGCCAGCTCAGCCGCCTCCTGGCCCAGGACCGGGAAAGAATCGGAGAGTTGGCGGATCGTATCGGCGAGATCGAGAACCTCTTCGCCGGCAGCCCCGATCCGGCCGTCAGGGAACTGCGCGACAGCGTCAACCGGATGGAGGAGACGGTCCGAGCACTGCGCTGCGGCCACCGGTAGCCCTACCGGCGGCCGCAGCGCGGCGCCGCGCGCTAGGCCTCCCGCGCGCCCTGGTACATCTCCTCCAGCAGATCCTTGAAGGCCCGCTCCACCACCGGCCGCTTCACCTTGAGGCTGGGCGTCACCTCGCCGTGCTCGATGTCCAGGTCGCGCGGCAGCACCCGGAACTTACGGATCTGCTGCCAGCGCTGCAGCCCCTCGTTGACCCGCTCCACATAGCCGTCCATCAGCTCGCGCACCGCCTCGGAGCCCACGACCTCGGCGTAGCTCTTGCCCTCCAGCCCGTGGTCCTTGGCCCATGCCATGATCGTCGGCTCGTCGAGGGCGATCAGCGCGGTGCAGAAGTTCCGGTTGGCGCCGTGCACCAGCACGTTGGAGATGAAGGGGCAGACCGCCTTGAAGCGGCCCTCGACCTCGGCGGGCGCGATGTACTTCCCGCCCGAGGTCTTGATCAGGTCCTTCTTGCGGTCGGTGATGCGCAGATAGCCGTCCGCCGACAGCTCGCCGATGTCCCCGGTGTGGAACCAGCCGTCCGCCTCCAGCACTTCGGCGGTCTTCTCCGGCAGCCCGTGGTAGCCCTGCATGATGCCGGGGCTGCGCAGCAGGACCTCGCCGTCCTCGGCGATCCGCACCTCCGTGCCCGGCAGCGGCTTGCCGACCGTGCCCGTACGGTAGGCCTCGCCCGGGTTCACAAAGCTCGCCGCGCTGGACTCGGTGAGCCCGTAGCCCTCCAGGATGTGGATCCCGGCGCCGGCGAAGAAGTACCCGATCTCGGGCGCCAGCGCCGCCGATCCGGACACCGCGGCGCGCAGCTTCCCGCCGAAGGCCGCTCTGAGCTTGGCGAACACCAGCGCGTCGGCGACCTTGTGCTTGGCGCCGAGGGCGAAGGGCACCGAAGCGTTGCCCGTACGGCGGAAGTTGTCCTGCGAGACCTTGGCGTACTCGCGCGCGACACCGGCCGCCCACTGGAAGATCTTGTACTTGGCGGGCCCGCCCGCGCGCGCCTTGGACGCGACGCCGTTGTAGACCTTCTCGAAGATCCGCGGCACGGCCGCCATGTACGTGGGCTGCACGGCCGGCAGATTCTCGATGATCTTGTCGACCCGCCCGTCCACCGCGATGACGTGCCCCAGCGCGATCTGCCCCGTGGTCAGCACCTTCCCGAAGACATGCGCCAGCGGCAGCCACAGGTACTGCACATCGGACTCGAAGACCAGCCCGGTCGCCTCGATGGCCCGCGCCATGTAGGACCAGCTGTCGTGCGCGAGCCGTACGCCCTTGGGCTGCCCGGTGGTGCCCGAGGTGTAGATCAGCGTCGCCAACTGCTCGGCGCGCAGCGACTTGACGCGCTCCTCGACGCAGTCGGGGTTCTTCTCCAGCCGCGCCGCACCGCGCCGCTCCAGCTCGGCGAGCGAGAGCACCCAGCCCTCCGGGTCGCCCTCCGCCTCCTTGGCGTCCGCCTCCTCGATGACGATGACATGCGCCAGCTCAGGCAGAGCGGAGCGCTTCTCCCGCGCCTTGGCCAGCTGGGCCGCGTCCTCCGCGACCAGCACCCGGCTCTCGGAGTCGGCGAGGATGTACGCCGTCTCCTCGGCGTTGGTGCTGGGGTAGACGGTCGTGGTGGCCGCGCCCGCGCACATCACGCCGAGGTCGGCGAGCAGCCACTCGATACGGGTGTTGCAGGCCAGCGCCACCCGCTCCTCGGGCCGCAGCCCCAGATCGATCAGCCCCGCCGCGATCGCGTACACCCGCCGTGCGGACTGCGCCCAGGTCAGCGACTTCCAGTCGTCGGGCCCCTGGCCGGAAGCGGGCGGCACCGGATAGCGGAAGGCCTCGGTATCGGGGGTCGCCGCGACGCGCTCCAGGAAGAGGGTCGCCACCGAAGGTGGCCGGTTCTCGAGCAAGGTCTGGGTGTCCGTCACGGCATCCTCCGGGGCCCGCTTCTTTGCTGGTGACTCGCGAGTAACCTTCAAGCAGTGATCAGACTAGAACGCGTCGGGCCGCCATGTAAGAGGCTGGGACGGACCGGTTCAGGGATGTGACCAGTGCGGTAGGTGCGCGGTACATGCGTCGGGTCCGTGACGCCTGTGACGTCACGGACCCGGGGTAGGACAAGCGCCGGAATCAGCCAAGCGAGGCCAGGACGCTGGCAACGAGGTCGATGTCGACGTCAGCATCGGTGTCGAGGTTGACGCCGGCCGTGCTGACCTTGGTGTCCGCCTTGGAACCAAGGCCCGTGGTCTCGGACTTGGCGCCCGCGTCCAGCAGGCCGAGGATGTTGACGCCCGCCTGTTGCTTGGACTTCACCAGCGGACCGCCGTCAGCCGCGGCGGCTCCTGCCGCCCCGCCCACGAGCAGGAAAGCCGCGAGCACCGTACCGATCCACCGAAGAGCAGTGTGTGCGTTCATTGGATTTTGCCTCCTTCTTGCCTCGACAGGACCGGTATCCCGAATTCAATGGCCGCAATCCCCCGTTTTTCCACTGCCGAATAAAGCACCCGAAGAGAGCAACACGGAACGCAATTAATATTCAGAACACAACGCGGGCCCGGCGCAGAACGCCGGGCCCGCGAATCCCTTATGCCATCGCTCGATGAGACGGCACAGCGGGAGGCGAAGTGTTTCAGCCGATCGGCACGCCGGCCGGGAGACCACCGATCATCTGCGCCGGAGCCGGCATGCCGGCAGCCTTGGCGGCGTCGCCCACCTTGGTCTTGGCGTTGGTGGCGTTGTCCGTCTTCAGCTTGTCGGCAACCTTGTCCAAGGAGCCGACGACGGCCTTGACGTCGATGTCGTGAAGCGGGTTCTTCAGGTCCTGCTTGGTCTTGGTGTCCGAGTCGAGCAGCTGCTTCTCCTGCTCCTGCGCCGCCTGCGGGGCGTTGTCCACGTCGTCGGCGAAGGCGGGCGAGGCGACCCCCATGGCCATGACGGAACCGGCAACAACCGCAGCAGCCTTCGTGTACTTCACTTCAGCATCCCTTTCTGTAGCGGCGTTCTTCACGGTCACGACCGTCGTGCCGCCCGAGCGTCTTGCTGGCCGCTCGGAACGCCGCTGCCATCATTCGTAACGGGGACACCACCCTTGCGGAAACTCTCAACTTTCCACTTTTTTCCCGACCACCCGAATGCCGCACGACTATTGCAATTCTCATATCAACAAGCCGTCCGGGCACGATGAAGGGCGCCCGTCCGAACAGGGACGGGCGCCCTTCACTCTGCAGTCAACCCGCAATGGGAGAGCGGGAGTTGCGCAACGAACCGTTATCGCACCTGGGTGTTGTTGCCGACCTTGGTCTTGGCGCTGGTGTCGTTGTTCGTCTTCAGCTTGTCGGCCACCTTGTCCAGGGAGCCGAGCCACGCCACGACGTCGATGTTACCGAACGGGTTCTTCAGGTCCTGCTTGGTCTTGGTGTCCGAGTCCAGCAGCTTCTTCTCGGAGCCCTTGGCGGTGGCAGTCACGTCACCCGGCTTGTTGTCGGCGTCGGCGGCGAGCGCGGGGGCGGCGCCGCCCAGGGCCATGACACAACCGGCAACGACCGCAGCAGCCTTGGTGTACTTCACTTCAGCATCCCTTTCCGAAGCGGCGCAGTGTGCGGTCACGACCGTCGTGCCGCCCGAGCGTCTTGCTGGCCGCTCGGAACGCCGCTGCCGACACCCGTAACGCGGGCATCTGCCCCGGGGAAACCGCAAAGATGCGGATTACTTGGGCAACCACCTGTTTGCCGCAGCACGATTGCCGTCCATCGGATCTTCTCGGAGCCGAAAGAGGGGCGCCCGCCCTTTACGGACGGACGCCCCTCACAGCGGCCCAACTCGCCCTTTACGGGCGGGAGTCACCCGGGCGAAGTCACTTCTTGGACTTGCTCTCGCCGTCGGAGTCGGAGGACAGCACGGCGATGAAGGCCTCCTGCGGAACCTCCACGCTGCCGACCATCTTCATCCGCTTCTTGCCTTCCTTCTGCTTCTCCAGCAGCTTGCGCTTACGGGAGATGTCGCCGCCGTAGCACTTGGCGAGGACGTCCTTGCGGATGGCGCGGACGGTCTCACGGGCGATGACCCGGGAGCCGATGGCGGCCTGGATCGGCACCTCGAAGCCCTGCCGGGGGATCAGCTCGCGCAGCTTGGCCACCAGGCGCACGCCGTACGCGTACGCCTTGTCCTTGTGCGTGATCGCGGAGAACGCGTCGACCTTGTCGCCGTGCAGCAGGATGTCGACCTTGACCAGGTCGGAGATCTGCTCGCCGGTGGGCTCGTAGTCCAGCGAGGCATAGCCGCGGGTCTTGGACTTGAGCTGGTCGAAGAAGTCGAAGACGACCTCCGCGAGCGGGAGGGTGTAGCGGATCTCGACGCGGTCCTCGGAGAGGTAGTCCATGCCGAGCAGGGTGCCGCGGCGGGTCTGGCACAGCTCCATGATCGCGCCGATGAACTCGCTGGGCGCCAGGATCGTGGCCCGTACGACCGGCTCGTGCACCTCGTCGATCTTGCCGACCGGGAACTCGCTGGGGTTGGTGACCTCGTGCTCCGTACCGTCCTCCATGATCACGCGGTAGATCACGTTGGGGGCGGTGGCGATCAGGTCGAGGCCGAACTCGCGCTCCAGGCGCTCGCGGATGACCTCCAGGTGCAGCAGGCCCAGGAAGCCGACGCGGAAGCCGAAGCCGAGCGCGGCGGAGGTCTCCGGCTCGTACACCAGGGCGGCGTCGTTGAGCTGGAGCTTGTCCAGGGCCTCGCGCAGCTCGGGGTAGTCCGAGCCGTCCAGCGGATACAGGCCCGAGAAGACCATGGGCTTGGGGTCCTTGTAGCCGCCCAGCGGCTCCGTGGCGCCCTTGCTGAGCTGGGTGATGGTGTCACCCACCTTGGACTGGCGGACGTCCTTCACACCGGTGATCAGGTAGCCGACCTCACCGACGGAGAGACCGTCGGCGGGCGTCATCTCCGGGGAGTTCGTGCCGATCTCCAGCAGCTCGTGGGCCGCGCCGGTCGACATCATCTTGATGCGCTCGCGCTTGCTGAGCGTGCCGTCGACGACCTTCACGTACGTCACGACGCCGCGGTAGGAGTCGTAGACCGAGTCGAAGATCATCGCGCGGGCCGGGGCGTCCTTCGTGCCCACCGGGGGCGGGACCTCACGGACCACCTTGTCCAGCAGCTCGGGGACGCCCACGCCGGTCTTGGCGGAGACCCTCAGCACGTCGGACGGGTCACAGCCCACGAGGTTCGCCAGCTCCAGGGCGAACTTCTCGGGCTGGGCTGCCGGCAGATCGATCTTGTTGAGGACCGGGATGATCGTGAGGTCGTTCTCCATCGCCAGGTAGAGGTTGGCGAGGGTCTGGGCCTCGATGCCCTGGGCGGCGTCCACCAGGAGGATGCAGGCCTCGCACGCGGCCAGCGAGCGGGACACCTCGTAGGTGAAGTCGACGTGACCAGGGGTGTCGATCATGTTGAGGATGTGGGTCGGGCCACCGTCCTCGTCCGTACGGGCCCAGGGCAGTCGGACCGCCTGGGACTTGATCGTGATGCCGCGCTCGCGCTCGATGTCCATGCGGTCGAGGTACTGCGCGCGCATCTGCCGCTGGTCGACGACGCCGGTGATCTGGAGCATCCGGTCGGCGAGGGTCGACTTGCCGTGGTCGATGTGCGCGATGATGCAGAAGTTACGGATGAGAGCCGGGTCGGTACGGCTCGGCTCCGGCACGTTCGTAGGGGTCGCGGGCACGCAGGGTCCATTCAGTGAACGCGGGTCGGCGGGACTTGGTTGTGTATGTCTCCCCCCATGGTCCCACGAGCGGCGGCATCGGTCCGGTTTGGGAGGCCATAGACCCTGCTGGTAGCCTGGTCCACTGCGCTTCGTGCCCTCTCTGTACGAGGCGCATCTCGAAATCCAACGAACCTGAAAAGGCTCTTTCGTGGCGAACATCAAGTCCCAGATGAAGCGGATCAAGACCAACGAGAAGGCTCGTCAGCGCAACAAGGCTGTCAAGTCGGCTCTGAAGACCTCGATCCGTCGTACCCGTGAGGCCATCGAGGCCGGCGACGCGCAGAAGGCCACCGAGGCCTTCGCGGTTGCGGGCAAGAAGCTCGACAAGGCCGTCAGCAAGGGTGTCATCCACAAGAACGCCGCCGCCAACAAGAAGTCGGCGCTGGCCAAGAAGGTCTTCGCCCTCAAGGGCTGACCCTTCGATCCACCGCTGCCGGCGGGGACCCAGCGGACCCTCTCACCGCTCCCCACCAGTGCAGCACCACGCATGACATGCGTCACAGCGCCGCACGCGGCCTGCGTTCGCCACGCGGGTGCGGCGCCCCGGCCGAAATACGCCGGAACAGCGCGAATCGCGCGAACAGCTTGAAACAGAAGGCCTCGCGGCTTCCCTTCCCCAGGGGGCTGCGGGGTCTTTTGCGTTGTGGGGGGGGGTGGGTGGGGGCTGGGCGCGGGGTACGGGGCCCGGCCGCGGCTCGTAGGGCGGCCTTGTCGAAGCCCGGTGCGGCTCGGCCGCGTCCCAAAGGGGCGCGGGGAACTGCGCGACCGGCCACGACGCCCCCGCAGGCGACTCACCGCACATCCAGCGGAGCGCTCAGCCGCGCAAGCGGGCTCGTGGGCGTATCGGCGAGGGCGTGGGCGTACGGGCCGAGAACGCGGGCGTACGGGCGGGAGCGCGGGCGTACGGGCGGAAGCCACGGGCGTACGGGTGGGGGCGCGGCGGTTCCGGCCGGGGCGTGCCGTCCAGGGCGCACTGCTCGGGACGTAGCGCTCGGGGCGGGCGGCGGGGCCGTACCGTTCCGGGTGTGCGGCGGGTCAGCGGGAGCGGGCCGCGCGGGCGATGGTGACCACGGCCTTTTCCAGGGCGTACTCGGGGTCGTCGCCGCCGCCCTTGACGCCGGCGTCGGCCTCGGCGACGGCGCGCAGCGCCACCGCTACGCCGTCCGCCGACCAGCCGCGCATCTGCTGCCGTACCCGGTCGATCTTCCAGGGCGGCATGCCCAGCTCGCGAGCGAGATCACCGGGGCGGGCGCCGCGCGGGGCGGAGGCCAGCTTGCCGATGGCGCGGACGCCCTGGGCCAGCGCGCTGGTGATCATGACGGGTGCGACCCCGGTCGAGACGGCCCAGCGCAGCGCCTCCAGGGCCTCGGCGGCCCGGCCCTCCACGGCGCGGTCGGCGACGGTGAAGCTGGAGGCCTCGGCGCGGCCGGTGTAGTAGCGGGCGACCACGGCCTCGTCGATGGTGCCCTCGATGTCGGCGGCGAGCTGGGAGCAGGCCGAGGCCAGCTCGCGCAGATCGCTGCCGATGGAGTCGACGAGCGCCTGGCAGGCCTCCGGGGTGGCCGAGCGGCCGACGGAGCGGAACTCGGCGCGGACGAAGGCCAGGCGGTCCGCGGGCTTGGTCATCTTGGGGCAGGCGACCTCACGGGCACCGGCCTTGCGGGCGGCGTCCAGCAGGCCCTTGCCCTTGGCGCCGCCGGCGTGCAGGAGGACGAGCGTGATCTCTTCGGCGGGCATGCCGAGATAGCTCTTGACGTCCTTGATCGTGTCCGCGGACAGGTCCTGCGCATTGCGGACCACCACGACCTTGCGCTCGGAGAAGAGCGAAGGGCTGGTCAGCTCGGCGAGGGTGCCGGGCTGGAGCTGGTCGGGGGTGAGGTCCCGCACATCGGTGTCCGCGTCGGCGGCCCGGGCGGCCGCCGTCACCTGCTGCACGGCACGGTCGAGGAGCAGGTCCTCCTGCCCCACGGCGATCGTGACGGGGGCGAGCGGGTCGTCGTTTGCTGTCTTCCTGGCCATCGCGCTCCAGCATCCCATGCCCCACTGACAGCGGGGCGCCGGTCATGGGCCCGGACCCGTTACCGGTGACAGGCGTATCGGACAATGGCGCCGTGAGCGATGTTCGACATGTACTGGTGCTGCCCGACCGCGACGCGGCAGAGGAGGTCGCCGAGGCCCTGACGGAACGCTTCGGCGTCACACAGGAACCCCAGCTCGTACGCGACGCCCTGGCCGGCGAGGACGACGCCGAGGACGCCCAGTGGCTGGTCGTCCTCGAAGACCCCACCGCCTCCCAGGACCCCGCCGCACTCGACGAACTGGCAGCGGAGCACGAGGGCTGGCTGGAGGCCGAGTAACGGGCACGGCCGGGCAGCGGGCCAGGCGCGGTGCCGGGCCGGTGCAGTTCGGTGCCGGGCTGGTGCCGTTCGGTCCCGGGCCGGTGCAGTTCGGTGCCGGGCTGGTGCCGTTCGGTCCCGGGCCGGTGCAGTTCGGTGCCGTGCGGTGGGCCAGGCGCCGGTCGGAGCGGGGATACACCGGCCGGAGAGGACGTGCAGCGGTGGAGGGGGCGTACGGCGGAGAAGGCGTACAGCGGCCGGTGGGCAGGCGTCGGGCCGGTCTGCGGGGCCGGGTGCCGTGCAGCCGGTCAGATACGGGCCGAAGGGCAGGCAGCGGGCCGGGCTCGGCCTGATTCGGGTGCGCCGTATGCCGGCCGGAAACCAGCGGAAGCCGGTGGACCGGCCGGAGGACGAACTCCCGTCGGGTGCGGGCACCGGCAGAAGGGCTGGCGGCTGGCGGCTGGCGGGGTTGTCGGACGAGGGCTGCTGGGCAACCGCGGCGCGGACGTCGGTCGCAGGGCGGTGGAGGTCAGGTGGGGGTTGGGGTGTTGGCGAACCAGCGGCGGGTGCGGGTCACGGCTGACTGAGGGGTCTGGGCGACGATGTCGGCCACGGTCTGGGCGGCCAGTTCGCGGCGCCAGGCCAGTTCGGCGCGGCGCATGGCGGTGGAGATGCCGCAGGGGTGGCGGTACTCGCGCTCCGGGGCCTCGGCGCCGGCTCCCTTGCGGCGGATCTCGGCGCAGCGGAAGGCCTCGTCAGGGCCTTCGATGGCGGCGACGACGTCCATGAGCGTGATCTTCTCCGGGGGCCTGGCCAGCCGGAAACCGCCCCGGACGCCGGGAGTGGAGGAGAGGATTCCGGCGCGTACGAGGGACTGCAGCCGCTTGTTGAGGTAGGCCGGGGGCAGCTCGAAGGAGGCGGCCAGCCGCGCCGTCGGCACCGGCTTCTCGTCACCGAGCCAGGCCAGCGTCACACAACAGTGCAGGCCCCATTCGACACCCTCGCTCATCCTCATATTCCGGAGTCTACTGGTCCGGATTCATGGTCGGCCGGGACAGCCGCCGCCGCCCGAAGGGGACAGCGGATGAACCTCTGATGACGGGTCGCCGAAGCGGCGTTCGGAGCGCGGCCGGGTCTCTACATTGCAGGCATCCGTCTTTTCGATCTCCTGTGCGGGGGTGTCGTGGCGCTGCCGGATACCGAGACGATTCTGGCCGCGGCCGGACTCGTGGCGACGGCCGTGGTATGGGCCGTGGAGCGCTTTCTGCCGGGCCGTAAGCGCATCGGCTACCGGGTGCAGATGGACACGGCGATCGGGATGAACCCCCAAGACGCGCACACTCTCGTGCAGTTGAGGCTGCTGCGAGAGGAGCAGGAGGTCAGCGAGGCGACGCTGGTGCTGTTGCGGTTCGAGAACGACGGCGGCAAGGACATCGTGCGCCAGGACTACCAGGAGCCGCTGACGGTCGAGTTCGCGGAGCGTACGGTCGTCGGCGTCGAGGTCCCGGATGCCAACCCGCCCGATCTGGTGGGGATGCTGACGCGCAACGGCGGCGGGCTGCGGCACAGCGGCGGCCGCCTGGTCGTCCCGAAGGTCCCGTTGAACAAACGCGATCACTTCAAGCTGCTCGTGCTGCTCTCGGGGAGCGGCGCAGGCAGCGCGGGTGGCGGCTCCGCGGTGGCCGTCGGGGGGTTCGTCAGCGGCGGCCGGATCCGGCGCAATGCGCAGCGCTGGGGGCCGCGCAAACCCAGCCTCGCCCTGGGTGGGGTGTTCATCGTGCTGGTCGGACTGCTGGGCGGGCTGTTGCTGAGCGCCCAGGCGGCTCCCGCGCGCGGCGAGTGCGCCTCGGGGCGGCTGACCGTGGACGGGTCCACCGCCTTCGCGCCGCCGATGCGGGAGATCGCCCGGCAGTACGAGGCGCGCTGCCCGGGCGCCGAGATCGCCGTGTCCGAGAGCGGGAGCCTGGCGGGGCTGGGGCGGCTGAGCCGGGCCGGGCGGTCCGCGCCGTCGGGCGGGCCGGGGTTCATCGCCGTGTCGGACGTGGCGGCGCCGTCCATCTACCGGCGGCTGGAGGGACGGCGGATCGGTGTGGTGCTGCTCGGCCTGGTGGTCAACGAGAAGACCGGCGTCAACGACCTCACGCTCGCCCAGGTACGCGGGATCTACGACGGCACGTACACCAACTGGAAGCAGCTGCGCGGCCATGACCTGCCGATCCATCTCGTCGGCCGGGACGCGGCGTCCGGCACCCGCCGGGCGTTCGAGACGACCGTGCTGCGCGGCTCGGAGCCGGGGGTGGTCTCCTCCTTCGACTGCAGCGGCAAGGACCGCGACGAGAAGGCCCGCATCGTGCGCTGCGAGCTCAACAGCACCGCAGCGCTGCTCGACGCGGTCAACCGCGTGCCGGGCGCGATCGGTTACGCCGAGGTGTACGCGGCGGGCCGGCGCCCGCATCTGGTGAGTGTGCGGCTCAACGGGCACGAGCCCGACATCGAGTGGGGCAAGCAACGCGCCTATCCCTTCTGGACGGTGGAGTACCTCTACACGTACGGGCGGCCGGAAGACGGCACCCTGGCCGCGAAGTTCCTGTCGTTCATGAACTCCGACACCGCGAAGAACATCATGCGGATGTTCAAGCACGTGCCCTGCGCCGACCACGAGAGCGTGCCGGACTCCGTCTGCCGCCCCTGACGGCGGTGGCGAGCCGCGCCGAGGTGCCCAGCACCGCCAGCGCGCCGTCCGTATCCGTACGCAACACCGCGGCTCCGTGCGCGCGCAGGGCGGCGAGGGTGCCGGGGGCCGGGTGCCCGTACGGGTTGCCGGCGCCGCACGAGATCAGCGCCAGCCGCGGCGCCAGCCGCCGTATGAGCTGGGGGTCTTGGTAGGCGGAGCCGTGGTGCGCGACCTTGACGACATCGACGGGCCCCAGGGCGGGGTGAGTGCCCAACAGGGCCTGCTGGGAGGGTGGTTCGAGGTCGCCGAGGAGCAGCAGCGTCAGCCCGCCGGTGCGGACGAGGAGGGTGACGCTCGCGTCGTTGGGGCCTGAGGTGGCGACGTCGGGCGTGGCGCCGTTGGATGGGGCGCCGTTGGGTGGGACGCCGTTGGGTGGGGCGGGCCACAGCACTTCCCAGGTCAGGGGGCCGAGTCGGCGCCGCTCCCCCGGTGCGGCCTGGATCACGGGCACGCGGGCGGCCGCGGCCTGGCGGCGGACGAACTCCGCCTGGTCCCAAGGCTCTTGGAGGGTGGTCGTCTCGATGGCGCCTACGGAGCGGCCGCGCAGCGCGCCGGGGAGGCCGTCCACGTGGTCGGCGTGAAAGTGCGTGAGTACGAGCAAGGGGATGCGGTGGATGCCGAGGTCGGTGAGGCAGCGGTCCATGGCGCGTGGCTCGGGGCCGGTGTCCACGACCACGGCCGTACCGTCGCCCGCCGCCAGGACCAGGCCGTCTCCCTGGCCCACGTCGCAGACCACCGCTCGCCAGCCCGGAGGCGGCCAGCCGGTGAGGACGCGGGTGAGCGGAGCCGGGCGCAGCACGGCCAGCAGCAGGACGAGCGCCAGGAGAGCGGCGAGCCAGCGGCGGCGCAGGAATCTGCGGCCGAGGAGGGCGGCGGCGACAGTGGCGGCGGCCAGCAACAGGCCTCCCGTCCAGCCGCCGGGCCAGGCCAACTCCGCTCCGGGCAGCGCGGCGCCCGTACGGGCGACACCCGCGATCCACTCGGTGGGCCAGCCGGCGCACCACGCGAGGGCCCCGGCGACGGGCGGGGCGAGCGGGGCCGCGGCGAGGGCGGCGAAGCCCAGGACCGTCGCGGGGGCGACGGCGAGTTCGGCCAGCAGGTTGCAGGGGACGGCGACCAGGCCCACGCGGGCGGCGAGTACGGCGATGACCGGCGCGCAGACCGCCTGGGCCGCGGCCGCGGCGGCGAGCACCTCGGCGAGCCGGGGCCGTACGCCACGGCGCTGGAGCGCGGCGCTCCAGCGCGGGGCGAGGGTGAGCAGCGCGCCAGTGGCCAGGACGGAGAGCAGGAAGCCGTAACTGCGGGCCAGCCAGGGGTCGTAGAGGACCAGCAGGAGTACGGCGGCGGACAGCGCGGGAAGGAGGGAGCGGCGGCGGCCCGTGCCGATGGCGAGCAGGGTGATCAGCCCGCAGGCGGCGGCGCGCAGCACGCTGGGGTCGGGGCGGCACACGAGGACGAAGGCGAGCGCGACCGAGCCGCCGATGAGGGCGGTGGTGCGCAGGGAGAGCCCCAGGCGGGGCGCGAGACCGCGGCGCTCGGCGCGTACGGCCAGGTGGGGCGGGCCGATCAGCAGCACGAGCACGATCGTGAGGTTGCTTCCCGACACCGCCAGGAGGTGGGTCAGGTCGGTGGACCTGAAGGCCTCGTCCAGGTCGGGCGGGACGCGGGAGGTGTCCCCGACGACCAGGCCGGGGAGCAGGGCACGGGCATCGGGCGTGAGGCCGTCGGTGGCCTCCCTGAGCCCGGCCCGCAGGCCGCCCGCCATGCGCTGGAGGCCGTTCGGGGGCGCGGTGCGCCGCGGGCCGGTGTCAGTGGTGACCCGCAGTACGGCGGCGACCTTGTCGGCCGGGCCGAGCGGCGGGGCCGCGCGCGCCCGGACCAGAATCCGGGTGGAGGGCAGCAGGGCCCGCCAGGAACGCCCCTCCGGCGGCATCTTCCGTGGATGCACGACGACGAGGACGGGCGTACGGGCGGCCGTGACCGCGCCGTCAGGGGCGGTCACCCGGCGGGCCTCGGCGGTGAACACGACCGCCGCGGGCGTCCGCTGTGCCCCGCGCACCCGCGGCCGCGTCAGCCGCGGGTCGCCCGTCACCTCCACCTCCGCGGTGACGTGCGCGTATTGACGGGCGAGCGACGGGAGCGGGCCGCGCCGCAGGTCCGCTGCGTGCAACACGGCGGACATCGCCCCGGCCACCGCGCACAGCAGTACGGCAGCACAGGCGACCAGCGTGCCCGGGGTCCAGGCCGCCCGGCGGCGGTGGACGGGACCGGGACGCGCGGGCTCCTGCGTGCGCCGACGCGACGTATCCGCGGAGGCCGCGGACGGCATGGCATCACCGTCGGCAGATGGCACGGCGCCACCGTCGGCACTCCTACCGTCGGAAGAGCTGGAACCGGCCCTCAAACCACGGCCGATGCTGATGCCGCTACCGGCGCGAGCTCTCGTGCTGGGCCGCTGCTCGGCGGTGGCCGGGCGGGCTGTGTGCTGCGTAACGGCCGGGACAGGTCCGTAAGGTCCCGCCTCCCGCCCGAAGCGCGGACCGCGCGGCGCCTGACGTGGCGCATCACAAGACGGAGGGTCGCCCCGCGAGGCGCACCCAGGGGCGGTCTCGGCCGCACCGGGCTCAGGAGAGGCGTTCGGCCGGGCAGGGCCGGGGCCAGGATGGAATGAGGGCGGTCCAGGGGCGGGCTCGTCGGGTGTGGGGGCGGGGGCAGGCTCGGGGACAGGGACGGGGCCGGGGGCAGCGCCAGGGACGAGGCCGGAGCTGTGGCCAGGGCCAAGGCCGTGGACGTGGTCAGGGCCGTGGACAGGGTCAGGGCCGTGGACAGGGTCAGGGCCGTCGCCAGGGACGGAGCCGTGGCCAGGGCCAAGGCCGTCGCCAGGAACGGGGCCGGAGCCGTGGCCAGGTCCAGGGCCGTGGCCAAGACCGTGGCCAAGGCCGGAGCCAGGGACAGGGACAGGGCGGGAGTCGGAGCCGGGCTCGGGCTCGGGCTCGGGCTCGGGCTCGGGCTCGGGCTCGACGGAGTCTTGGGTGCGGTGGCGTAGGGACGCGTGGAGGGCGAGAGCGGCGAGGGCGGCTGCCAGGGTGCAGGTAATGGCCGCCTTGGTGGGTGAGGTGCCGAGGGCGAGGGCGGCCGCGCCCCATGCCGCGAGGGCGGGCAGCATCAGGCGGAGGTCGACCGGGCCTTCCTGGCGGGGCTCCGAGGCGCCGTACGGCGATGCCGCGGCGGCGTGCACCTCCCTGCGCTGCTCGGTCATGGCTGAACCAGGGGGCGCAGGTCGGCGAAGCGGCGATCGCCGATGCCGTTGACGTCGCGGAGCTGGTCCACGGAGGTGAACCCGCCGCGCTGAGTGCGGAATTCGATGATGTGCCGGGCCAGGACGGGGCCGACGCCGGGGAGGGTGTCGAGCTGCTCCGCGGTCGCGGAGTTGAGGCTCACCGGGCCGGCCGCCGCCCCGGCACCGCCTCCGGGCGCCGCGCCACCGCCCGTACCGCCCACGCCCGTTCCGGGCCCCGCGGCCTGACCCGCGCCCGGCGCACCGACCACGATCTGTTCCCCGTCGGCCAGCAGCCGGGCGCGGTTCAGCCCTTGGGTGTCCGCGCCGCGCAGGACGCCGCCCGCCGCCTCCAGGGCGTCGGTGACCCGCGACCCGGGCGGGAGGCGGTGGATGCCGGGGCGGCGCACCTTGCCCGCGACATCGACGACGATGCGCTTGCCGCCGACAGCCGCGGAGCCGGTCGTGTTCCGCGCCCCGTCCTGCGGCGCGTCCGGCTGTCCGCGCGGCGGGGCCGCCACGATGGGCGCGGGGGCGGGTGCGCGTACCGGCTGGGGACGCGCACTCCAGAAGTGGTGGGCCGCGAAGGCGATCGCCACGAGGAGGACGACGCCCAGCGCGGCGAGCGCCTTGGGGTCGATGCCGCACCTCAACTGCACCCATAGCGGCAGCCGTTCACGCAGCGCGAGCCGGGACCGGCTCCATCTACCGTTCTGTGAAGGGGAATCGGAGGAGGGAGGCGACGCCGCACCCGATGGGGCGGGCGGCGGAGAGTGGGGCGCGGGGACAGGGGCGGGAGGGGCAGGGGCGGGAGGAGCGGGGGTGGGAGGGGCAGGGCCGTTGACGCGAACGGAGGGCCCGTCGTCCCGCTCGGCCCGCCGCTCCCCCTCGGGCAGGCGGTCCGGGAAGAGAACTTCGGCGCGGGCCCGTACCGCTGCCGCGGTCTCGGCGCGGCGGGCGGCCGTGCGCCCCAGCCGCCCTCGGCGGGCCTCGCGGTGCGGGTGGCGGGAGCGGACGTCGGAGCCGGGGGCCCGCCCTGGCCCGGCGGTTGCGGAGAGTGATCGGTATCCCATGCCGATCGACGGTAGAGCCCGCCCGCCGATCGCGCTGAGTCACCTCAATTTCCGTGGATAACCGGCCAGTTGTGGAAAACTCCGTCACTCGAACGGCGAGTCGGACGGCGACACGGACCACGACTTGAGCAGCAGCTCAGACAGCGGCCCGGGCACCGGCTCACACCACCGCGGCCAGCAGACAGCCGCCCACCAGGAACACCCCACCCCCATCCCCACCTAGCGCGGCGAAACCACCACGCCCAGCAGCCCCGGCCCCGTATGCGCCCCGATCACCGCGCCCACCTCGCTGACGTGCAGTTCCTCCAGGCCGGGGACCCGCTCCCGCAGCCGCTGCGCCAGCGCCTGCGCCCGCTCCTCCGCCGCGAGATGGTGCACGGCGACATCCACCTGCGCCGCGCCCGCCCGCTCGGCGGCGATCTCCTCCAGCCGCGCGATCGCCTTGGAGGCCGTACGGACCTTCTCCAGGAGTTCGACGCGCCCGTCGGCCAGCTGCAGCAGCGGCTTGACCGCCAGCGCCGAGCCGAGCAGGGCCTGGGCGGCCCCTATCCGGCCGCCGCGCCGCAGGTAGTCCAGCGTGTCGACGTAGAAGTAGGCGGCGGTGCCCTCCGCGCGCTTCTGCGCCGCGGCGACCGCCTCGTCGATGTCCCCGCCGCCCTCCGCGGTCTCGGCGGCGGCCAGCGCGCAAAAGCCCAGCGCCATCGCGACCATGCCGGTGTCCACGACCCTTACGGGGACGGGTGCCTCGCGGGCCGCCAGCACCGCAGCGTCGTAGGTCCCGGAGATCTCCGAGGACAGGTGCAGCGAGACGATGCCCTCGGCGCCCGCCTCGGCGACCGACCGGTACGTGGCGGCGAAGGTCTCCGGACTGGGCCGTGAGGTCGTCACGGGCCTGCGTTTGTGCAGGGCCTGTGCCACCGATCTGGCCGAGATCTCGGTGCCCTCTTCCAGGGCCTCGTCCCCCAGGACGACGGTCAGCGGCACCACGGTGATGTGGTGGCGAGCCAGTGCCGCCCGCGGCAGGTAGGCCGTTGAATCGGTGACGATCGTGACATGGCGGGACATGACTTGGAGGTTATCCGGGGATCCCGGCGCCCGACAGTGCGGGCCCGCATCAAGATCCTCCAGGAATCACCAAGCTTGCGCCAAGCGCCCCGGCGCACCCCGCCGCACGGCCAAGGAGTCCGCCCGCGCCCTCAGGTCGTACCTTCCTTGCGCGGCGCCTTCTGCCAGGGGTAACCGGCCTGTGCCCGCGGGTCCTTGGCGGTGATCGCGGCCGGCTCCTCGGCCACCGGACCCCACTCCCGCGCACCCGTCGAGCCCCCGGAAGACGCGGTACCGGAAGCCGCAGCGCCGGAAGACGCGCCCCCGGAAGCACCGGCACCAGAAGCCGCGGCCCCCGCCCCCGGCTCCGCTCCCGTCATCGGCCCCTGCGTCCAGTGCCGCAGCGCCCCGGTCTCCACATCGATCTGCTCGCCCAGCGCCGCCAGGTCGTCCTCGGCGAACTTGCGGGCCCGGTCCCGGGCCGCCCACCGCAGCGAGTCCGCGGAGTGCGTGATCTGCTCCGTACGCTCGCGCAGCTCGGGCATACGGGCGGCGATGGTCGCCCGGTCGGGCTCCCGCTCCAGCCGCTTGAGCTCGTCGTCCAGCTCGTGGCCGTGTGCGCTGAGCCGCTCGAAGAGGCCCAACGCCTCACTCAGGGAGGCGTCTTCGGACGCGCCGGCCCGCAGCGCCTCCTGGGTGGCCCGCATGCTCGTACGCAGCTTCACGCGCAGCTGCGCCAGCTCGCCGACCACACCGGGCTGGGCGAACTGCCGCGCCTTGAGGGTGGTGTCCTCGACGGTCCTGCGGGCCTGCGCGACCGTACGGTCCACGCCTCGCTTGGCCGCCTTGACGGCCTTGACCGTCACGAAGACCCCGGCCGCCACGAACAGCAGGAAGAGGAGCGCCACAATCACGGCGAAGGGTTCCACGGACTCTCCTCGGAGGTGTCAGGGCAGGTCACGACGGTCGGGACGGGCGGCGAACCCCATATGCACACAGAGTGGGCAGAGGGCCCGCACAAGGTACGGACAGTGCTCGCACAGCCCGTGACGGCGCCGTGCCCGCACCCTCCACGGTAAACGCCGAAGGCAGGCCGGGGGTTCCATCGGAACCCCCAACCTGCCCGTAGTGGACAACCCCTAGCCGCCTACGCAGGGACGATGTTCACCAGCTTCGGCGCGCGGACGATCACCTTGCGGATGCCCGCACCGCCCAGCGCCGCCACGACCGCCGGGTCGGCCAGCGCCGTGGCCTCCAGGTCGGCGTCCGAGATCGAAGGGGAGATCTCCAGGCGGGCCTTGACCTTGCCCTTGACCTGCACGACGCAGGTCACGGTCTCGTCCACGACGTACGCCGGGTCGGCCACCGGGAAGTCCTGGTGCACGACCGAGGCGGAGTGCCCCAGCTTGTGCCACAGCTCCTCCGCGATGTGCGGCGCCAGCGGCGCGACCAGCAGCACCAGCTGCTCGGCGACCGAGCGCGGCACGGCGCCGCCGGCCTTGGTCAGGTGGTTGTTCAGCTCCGTCACCTTGGCGATGGCGGTGTTGAAGCGCAGCCCCGTCATGTCGGAGGTGACGCCGTCGATCGCCTTGTGCAGCGCGCGCAGCGTGTCCTCGTCCGGCTCCGTGTCCACGACGGTGACCTCGCCGGTGGCCTCGTCGACCACGTTGCGCCACAGTCGCTGCAGCAGGCGGTACTGGCCCACTACGGCGCGGGTGTCCCAGGGGCGCGAGACGTCCAGCGGGCCCATCGCCATCTCGTACAGGCGCAGGGTGTCCGCGCCGTACTCCTGGCAGATCTCGTCGGGCGTGACGGCGTTCTTCAGGGACTTGCCCATCTTGCCCAGGACGCGGCTGACCTTCTCGCCCTCGTGGAAGAACGCGCCGTCGCGCTCCTCGACCTCGGCGGCCGGGACCGCGATACCGCGGCTGTCGCGGTAGACGAAGGCCTGGATCATGCCCTGGTTGTACAGCTTGTGGAACGGCTCGCGGGAGGAGATGTGCCCCAGGTCGTGCAGCACCTTGGACCAGAAACGGGCGTACAGCAGGTGCAGTACGGCGTGCTCCTGGCCGCCCACGTACAGGTCCACGCCGCCGTGCGGCTGGCCCTCGCGCGGCCCCATCCAGTACTCCTCGACGGCCGGGTCGACCAGCGCGGAGTCGTTGTTCGGGTCCAGGTAGCGCAGCTCGTACCAGCACGAACCGGCCCAGTTGGGCATGGTGTTGGTCTCGCGGCGGTAGCGCTTGACGCCGTTGCCGTCGCCCAGGTCCAGATCGACGTACACCCAGTCCTCGTTGCGGGACAGCGGGGTCTCGGGCTGGGTGTCGGCGTCGTCCGGGTCGAAGGTGCGCGGCGAGTAGTCGTCCACCTCCGGCAGTTCCAGCGGCAGCATCGACTCGGGCAGCGAGTGCGCGACGCCGTCCTCGTCGTAGACGATCGGGAAGGGCTCGCCCCAGTAGCGCTGGCGGCTGAACAGCCAGTCGCGCAGCCGGAAGTTGACGGTGCCCTCGCCGATGCCGCGCTCGCTCAGCCACTCGGTGATCTTCGCCTTGGCGTCGGCGACCAGCAGGCCGTCCAGCGAGATCTCCGCGCTCGCGGAGTTCACGATGGGCGCTTCATACGAGGCGAAGGCGTCGTCCCAGGTGGCGGGGTCCTGGCCACGGCCGTCGGACGGCTCGACGACGCAGCGCATCGGCAGCTCGAAGGCGCGCGCGAAGGCGAAGTCACGGCTGTCGTGCGCCGGGACGGCCATGATCGCGCCGGTGCCGTAGCCCATCAGCACGTAGTCGGCGATGAAGACCGGGACCTGCTCGCCGCTGACCGGGTTGGTGGCGTACACGCCGGTGAAGACACCGGTCTTGTCCTTGGCCTCGGCCTGCCGCTCCACGTCCGACTTGGCGGCGGCCTGCTTGCGGTACGCGGCCACGGCCTCGGCCGGGGTGGCGTACCCGCCGGTCCACACCTCGTGGGTGCCCTCGGGCCAGGCCGCCGGGACGATGGAGTCCTCGCCGGAGATCAGGTCGTGCTCGGGCGCCAGCACCATGTAGGTCGCGCCGAACAGGGTGTCCTGGCGGGTGGTGAAGACCGTGATCTTCCGGTCGCCGACGGGGAAGTCGACGCGCGCGCCCTCGGAGCGGCCGATCCAGTTGCGCTGCTGCAGCTTGATCGCGTCGGGCCAGTCCAGCCCGTCCAGGTCCTCCAGCAGGCGGTCCGCGTAGGCGGTGATGCGCATGTTCCACTGGCGCAGCTTGGACTTGAAGACCGGGTAGTTGCCGCGCTCGGAGCGGCCGTCGGCGGTGACCTCTTCGTTGGCCAGTACGGTGCCCAGGCCCGGGCACCAGTTCACCGGCGCGTCCGAGGCGTACGCCAGGCGGTACTCGCCCAGGACGTTCGCGCGCTCCAGCGGGCTCAGCGCGCTCCAGGCACGCCCGTCGGGGGTGGGGCGCTCGCCCGCCTCGAACTGGGCGACCAGCTCACCGATCGGCCGGGCCTTCTTCGCCTCGGCGTCGTACCAGGAGTTGAAGATCTGCAGGAAGATCCACTGGGTCCACTTGTAGTAGGCCGGGTCGATCGTCTCGATGGAGCGGCGCTGGTCGTGGCCCAGGCCCAGGCGGCGCAGCTGGCGCCGCATGTTGACGATGTTGGCCTCGGTGGAGACCCGCGGGTGCGTGCCGGTCTGGACGGCGTACTGCTCGGCGGGCAGGCCGAAGGCGTCGAAGCCCAGGGTGTGCAGGACGTTGTGGCCGGTCATCCGCAGATGGCGGGCGAAGACGTCGGTGGCGATGAAGCCCAGCGGGTGGCCGACGTGCAGGCCCGCACCCGAGGGGTACGGGAACATGTCCATGATGAACTTCTTGGGCCTGGCCAGCTGCGCGGGGTCCCCGGCCAGGTCACCGGTGGGGTTGGGCGCCTCGTAGGTACCCTCCGCCTCCCAGGCGTCCTGCCAGCGTGCCTCGATGTCGGCGGCCAGCGCGGCCGTATAGCGGTGCGGCGCTGCCACCTCGGCAGCGGCAGCTGAAGTCGTCTCGCTCATCGTCCTCAAAGCTCCATCGATCGTCTCTGCCTGCGAATTCTCAGCCCGCTCAGTGGGCGGAAACAAAAAGACCCCTCGCACAGGAGGGGACGCCGCGCCGATGCCGACCGTTTCGGTGGTCGGCCCTGATCAGCGCGGCCCGCTAAGCAGAAGGCGTACGGCACGCATGGCGCCAGGGTACCGCAGGGCGCTCGGGCCCCGCTCCGAGGTTTGCCCGGCAGGGGCCGGTGACCGGCCACGGCAGCTCCCCGCCGCCGGAGCCGGAGATTGCGTCGTACGGCGAACGGACCGACGTTAGCAGCGCCCCGCAGCGCCCCGCCCGGCTTACCGAAACCCCGTCCCGTGCCTCGGCCGCCGCGCCTAGCTTTCGGGCATGCAACCGCACCACCGCAAGGGCCGCGCGACGGCCGGGTCCCTGCGCTCCGGCTTACCCCGCCCGGCGCTCGCCGCCGGGACCGCCCTCGCCCTCGTCGTCCTCGTAGCGCTCCTGGCCTCCCTCCTCTCCCTCACCCCGCTGGCCTCTCCCGGCCCCCTCGGCGACTTCCTGGACACCACGGTCGGAGTGCTGACCCTGGTCTCGCTGACCGCCTCCGTCGTCTGGGGCCTGATCGCCTCGGCCCGTACGTTCCTGGCGCCCCGCAGCAGGCTGCTCTCCCAGGCCGTGCACCGGGCCATGGGCACCGCCTCGCTCGCCTTCCTGGTGCTGCACATCGCCGTCAAGACGGCCAGGGGCCACGCCGGGCTGCGCGACACCCTCTTCCCCTTCAGTCCTTTGAGCACCTCTGTCCTGATCAGCCTCGGCGCGCTGGCCGGCCAGCTGATGGTGCAGGCGGCCGCGACCGGCGTGCTGCGCAGCGCCTTCGCCGGCCGCGCCCGCGCCGCCCACCGATGGCGCAAACTGCACGCCTGCGCCTACCCGGCCTGGTGCCTGGCCATCGTGCACGGGCTCAAGTCCGGCCGGGCCCCGGCGCCCTGGGTCACCACCGGTTACGTGCTGTGCCTGGCCGCCGTCGCCTGTGCGCTGGTCGCCCGCGTCCTGCTCCTCAGGCGGCGGGCCCGCACCCCCGCCCGCCACGCCTGCGGCCCGCCCGCCGATCGCCACCGCCCTCCGGTGCCACCGCGCCCGCCCCTGCCCGATGTCCAACTCCCCGCCGCCGAGCGGCCGTCCACCCCCCTGGACGCGCGGGCCGCGCTCCTGGACGAGGCGCCCTCGGCCGCCCCTCAAGGGGGCACCCCCTTGTCCGTACCGCCGCTGCCCGCCTCGCCCCCCGCCCCGTACACCTACGACCGGCCCTGACCCCCGCGCGAGGGCCCGCCCCGGTCGCCCGAGGACCCCATGACCAGCACGCTGCCCGACACCCCGCCCGTCCACTGCCTGGGCCTGCCCCGCCTGACCGCGGGGCTCCAGGACACCGAACGCCTCGACCGCAAGGCCCACCTCCTGGTCCACGGCGCGCTCCCCGCCCTCTCCCAGGACCGGCTGGCCGAACTCGCCGCCGCCATCACCCTGCGCGGCCGCGGCGGCGCCGGCTTCCCCCTGGTACGGAAACTGACCGCGGTGGCCGACAGCGCCCGCCGCCGCGGCACCCGCCCCGCCGTCGTCGTCAACGGCTGCGAGGGCGAGCCCGCCTGCCGCAAGGACACCGTCCTGCTGTGCCGCGCGCCCCATCTGGTCCTGGACGGCGCGCTGCTGGCCGCCGAGGCGCTGGGCGCGCGCCTGCTGGTGATCGGCGTCACGCGGGACAGGGCCGAGAGCTCCGTACGGGCCGCGCTGGCCGAGCGCGGGCTCAGTGAGCGACGGCGCGGCCGGGCACTGCGCGCGCGGGTGGTGCGCGCCCCCGAACGGTTCGTCTCCGGCGAGGCATCGGCGCTGATCCGCGCCGCCGAGGGCGGGCCCGCGCTGCCCCCCGGACGCCGCGGCCGGTCCGCCGAGTCGGGTCTGGGCGGCGCCCCCACCCTCTTCTCCAATGCGGAGACCTTCGCCCAACTCGCCGTCGCCGCACGCCTGGGCGCCCCCCGCTATACGGCCACCGGCGCCCCCGACGAGCCCGGCACCCTGCTGCTGACCGTCTCCGGCGCGGTGCCCTACCCCACCGTCGTCGAGGCGCCGAGCGGGGTGCCGCTGCCGTACCTGCTGCGGATGTGCGGCGCCGATCCCGCCCCGGGCGGCGTCCTGGTCGGCGGCTATCACGGCGCCTGGCTGGACGCCGCGACCGCGGGCGGAGCGTCCGTCGCGCGCTCCGCGCTGGCGGCGTGCGGCGGGGCGCTGGGCGCGGGCGCGGTCCTGCCGCTGCCCGCCGCCACCTGCCCCCTGGGCGAGACGCTGCGCGTCGCGCACTGGCTGGCGGCGGAGTCCACCGGGCAGTGCGGGCCGTGCCGCCTGGGGCTGCCCACGCTGGCGGGGGCGCTGTCGGACACGCTGGCCGGCGGCGGCCCCGAGGCGCTGGAGGCGGTACGGCGGGCGGCGCAGGGCGTGCGCGGGCGCGGTGCGTGCAAACACCCCGACGGGGCAGCGCGGTTCGTGCTCTCCGCGCTCGCGGTCTTCACCGACGATCTGGCCGCGCATGTGCTGGGCGGCGGCTGCGGCCGGGAGACGGCGGGGGCGCTGCCGCTGCCGTCGGCACACGAGGGCGCGGCGGGCGGCGGGCGGCTGAACGTGGACTGGACGCTGTGCGAGGGGCACGGCCTGTGCGCGGGGCTGCTCCCCGAGGTCGTACGGCTGGACGCGCACGGCTTTCCGGTGCTCGCCGACACCACGCTGCCCGACCGGATGCGCGGGCGCGCCCAGCGGGCCGTACGCCGCTGCCCGGCGCTCGCCCTGCGGCTGGAGAAGCCCTGAGGCGGTCGCCGGGCGCGAAGGGGCCGCGGCACACGCAGGGGCACACGAAAGAGCGGGCCGCCCGATCCGGACGACCCGCTCTGATCACTGTGGAGCTAAGGAGAATTGAACTCCTGACCTCCTGCATGCCATGCAGGCGCTCTACCAACTGAGCTATAGCCCCTTGTTCTTTTGTCGTCTCCGCTTCGGTGTTTCCCTTGCGGGGTTTCCCTCGCGGCGACATAGAGAACATTACACGGTCCTCCCCCCGTTCCGCCAAATCGCTTCCTGGAGGGCCCCTGGACAGGGTGACGGGTACTGTCGGCGTTCGTGCCCGTTTCGTCCCTGGGGAGCCGTACACCGTGACCGCGCTGGATCTGGAGCAGTCCGCCGATGCCCGCGGCGCCTCCCCCCTGAAGGCCTTCGTCCGCCGCCGGGCGACCGTGCTGGCGGCGCTTGCCTGCGCCCTGTCCTTCACGGCCTTCTGGATCGCGCAGCGGCTGGCGCGGGTGACCATGGTCGACCTCATGGTCTACCGGGCCGAGGGCTGGACGGCCCGTAACGGCGAGAGCCTTTACGACATGGTGGCGACCTACGCCCACCTGCCCAACACCTACCCGCCCTTCGCCTCCCTGCTGTTCACCCCGCTCACGCTGGTGGACGTACCGACGATGCGCACCCTGGCTACGCTCGGCAATCTCCTGCTGCTGATCGCCCTGGTCCATCTCGGCCTGCGCCTGGTGGGACGGCCGCGGCAGCTGCCCCGCCTCGCCGCCACGCTGGCGCTGTCCGCGCTGCTGGTGTGGTGCGAGCCGGTGTGGACGACGCTGCGCTACGGACAGATCAACCTCCTCCTTGCCGTGCTGGTGCTGTGGGACCTGACCCGCAAGGACTCCAACCGCTGGGCGGGCATCGGCATCGGCATCGCGGCCGGCATCAAGCTGACCCCGGCGCTGTTCGCGGTCTTCCTGGCGCTGGCCGGTCTCGTACGGGCCTGGCAGCACCTGCGTACGGACGCGGGCGACCGGGGCCCGGCCGCGGGCGGCGGACGGCGGCTGCGCACGGCCTGGAATCCCTGGCTGCGGCAGGCCGCCGTGGCCACCGCGACCTTCCTGGCCACCGCCCTGCTGTCCGCGGCCGTGCTCCCCACGGACTCGCGCCGCTTCTGGACGGAGGTGGTCTTCGCCGCCGACCGGGTCGGCGAAGTGGAGATCACCGCCAATCAGTCGCTGCGCGGCGCGCTGGCCCGGCTGCTGCACACCCACGACCCCGGCGCGGCCTGGCTGGTGGTGGCGGTGCCGGTCGCCGCCTTCGGACTGGCCGTGGCCGTCGCCTCGCTGCTGCGCGGCGAGCGGGCCTGGGCGGCCCTGTCCTGCGCCGCGACCGCGCTGCTGGTGAGCCCCATCTCCTGGTCGCACCACTGGGTGTGGGGCGTGCCGATGCTGATCGTGCTGGGCGCCGAGGCGCTGCGGCACGGCGGGCTCGCCGGCCCGGGCGGCCGCCGCTGGTGGGCGGCGACCGCCGGGACGGGACTGCTCTTCTTCTCCTTCGCGCTGTGGTACGTGCCACACCGCTGGCACCACCACGAGGAACTTCACCAAAGCCCCGGCCAGATGCTGCTCTCCGGCGTCTATCCGATCGCCGGGCTGGCCTTCCTGGCGCTGGCGGCCCTGCGGCTGCGGCGGGTCAGTGGTCTCCGTGACCCCCGCCCGGGGCGTGGTGATGGAACTCCAGCACCTCGCGGGGCATGACGACCAAGGGGCGCATCATGCCCATGTCCTCGTGCTCCAGGATGTGGCAGTGGTACATGTAGCGGCCCGTGGCTCCCTTGAAGCGGGCTATGACGTTGACCATCTGGCCCTCGGGGACCTGGACAGTGTCCTTCCAGCCCTGGTCGCCCGGTGAGACCGGCTCCGTGCCCAAGAACTCCAACGGCGAGCGCGTACCGCCCAGTTCGAGGTCGTAGGGGCTGTCGGGGACCTTGGGGTAGACGTCCCGCCCCAGGACCTGGAAGTCCACGAGGTGGATGTGCATGGGGTGGGTGCCGGCGCCGCCCAGGTTCAGAAAGCTCCACTGCTCCCAGTCGTCGTACTTGACCGTGTAGCCCAGGGCGTCGTCGAACATCCGGGCCCCGCGGCGGTAGGTGCGCACCTTCCCGTCCCGCCCCTTGATCTGGATGATCCCCTCGCCCGGGACCGGCACGTCCTGCGGCCTGACCGGGTGCATCTCCCACATCTCCGCCATGGTGGAGACGTTCGGCCCCGGCGGGGTCAGCACGACCAGGCGGTGCTCGTGGGCGGGCACGTTGTCGTGGGTCAGCCGCTCGAAGGACGCGGAGATCACCTCGGGCAGTACGAACGGGTCGGCCACCTTCGAGGCGCCCACCCGGAACTGCATCACCTGCGGGTTGACGGCGTCCGAGGCGGTGTTGACCAGCCGGATCCGGCGGCCGCGCAGCACGCGGAAGTCCACCAGGAGATCCATCCGCTCGGCGGGCGCGACGGAGAGCGTGCCGTCCACCGGGACCGGGCGGGGCAGCAGCCCGCCGTCCGAACCGATCTGGTAAACCGCTCCGGTGACCGGCTGCCCGCTCTCCTCGTCGGTGAACCGCAGGTCGTAGATACGGCCGTTGGAGCCGTTGAGCAGCCGGAAGCGGTACCAGCGCGCCTCGACGTCCAGATGCGGCCAGATCGTGCCGTTGACGAGGGTGTACGGGCCTTGGAAGTGGGCGGTGACGTTCTTCTTGTCCTTGGTGTGGCCCACGATCTGGACCTTGTGGAGCAGCCGGCCGGTGAGCCGCCCGTCCTCGTCGGTGTCCAGATTGCGGTCCTGGATGATCAGCGGTATCTCCCGCTCGCCGCGCGGGAGTCGCAGGGCGTCCTCCTCCTCGTCGCGGATCAGATACATCCCGGCCAGGCCCGCGAAGACGTTCCAGCGCGTGATGTCCATGGCATGGTCGTGGTACCACCAGGCCACCGCGGGATGGTCGTTGGGATACTCCGCCAGCTGGGAGTCGCCGGGCGAGACGGCGTTCTCCGTCCAGCCGTCGTTGCCGCCGCCGGTACGCGCGCCGTGCAGATGCGTCACCACCCACGGCGGGAGCTGGGAGACGCCCTTGACGGGTGCGACGCCGCCGCGCCCCGGCCGGTCGCCCGGCGAGGGGTCCTCGGCAGTGGCCTCCACCTCGACGGCGGTGACGGGATACCCGCCGGTCAGGCGGTTGGTCCAGGTGACCCGCAGCCGCTGGCCGCGGCGCACCTCGATGGTCGGTCCCGGGAGGTGGCCCTCGTACGTCCACACCTTGGTCGGCGGGAGTTCGGAGTGCAGCCGCACCCAGGTGGTCCTCAGGTCGATGCCGATGCCCCGCAGGGCTTCCTTGCGGCCGGGCCGCAGGGTCGGCGGAATGCGTAACGCGTCGATGAACGGCGTCAGTTCGGCTACGGCTTCACGCTTGACGGCCTGACCCGCGCCGTCTCCTGCTTCCCGGGCAGGGCTGATCGTGTCGGTCATGATGCGACCCCCGTGTCGCTTCCCCCGTGCCGCCGGCCGTCTCCGACGGCAGCTTCAACCACATCAACGCCCCACGCGGCACCGGCAGTTCCCGCCGCGCCCACATTTCTCGGATTCACCCTCGGGGCCGCCGCGCCCCCCGCGGCCCGCCCGTGCGCGTACGCCCGGCGCGACCAGACGGTGAGAAGCGCCGTCAGGCAGCGGCGAGCGCGGTCAGGGGGTGGTGAACGCCGTCACGCGGTCGCGAAGGAGTAGAACCGCTTCAGCGTGCAGTGCTCGTCCAGCAGCCGCCCGTAGATCGGCTCCCCGTCGAGTTCGCGGTACGTCTCGATGGGATCGCCTTTTATGATCAGCGCCCGCGCGCACTCCTCGCACCAGTACTGGTAGTCCGAGTTGAGCGGTTCCATGTCACGCACGATCGGCGTGCCACTGCCGCACCAGTCGCACTTCCGGCTGTGAGCCCCCATCAGTTCAGCTCCAACTGTGGCCGCAGGCCGTGCAGACGAAGGAAATGCCACCGTTGTCGCCCAGCATCTGCGCCACGTGGGAGGAGCCGCAGGAGGGGCAGTGCAGTACGGAGCCGGCGTCGGCGCAGCACGGGGCCCAGGCCGCCGCACCCCCGACGGGGCAGGTGAAGCGGAGAGCGTACTCGGGCAGCCAGTCGTAACCTTGCGCCTCGGCAACGTCGAGAAGGTCGTTGACCTCCTCCAGGATGCTCGTGGGCATCGCCTCGTCTCCTCCCCTGCCGGCGCCGTCCGAATTCTGCCACGGACCGCCGCCCAGGTCAGGCCCGCCGCCGCAGGACGCCCGCGAGGCCGCCGAGTGCCGCACCCGTGTACGTCTGCCGAATCGGCCGCGCTGGGGAGGCAGGGCTTCGCGTACCGAAGGCTGGACAACGCAGTGATCCCGCCGCCTCTTAGAGGCGGCGGGATCATCCGGGCTGTGGAGCTAAGGAGAATTGAACTCCTGACCTCCTGCATGCCATGCAGGCGCTCTACCAACTGAGCTATAGCCCCGGGTCTTGTTCCGGTCCCCCCGGGGTTTCCCCCGCGTTTCCCGCGAACAAGAAGAACTTTAGCCTGCGACCTGCCCAGATGTGAAATCCGGTCCTGGCCGGGCCCCGGGAAGGGCCCCGCAGGCCGTCAGTCGTCGTCGCCGAGGACCGGCTCCGGCAGGGTGCCGGCGTTGTGCTCCATCAGGCGCCAGCCGCGCGCGCCCTCGCCCAGCACCGACCAGCAGCAGTTCGACAGGCCGCCCAGGCTCTCCCAGTGGTGGGACTCCAGGCCCAGCAGCCGCCCGATGGTGGTGCGGATCGTGCCGCCGTGGCTGACCACGACGAGCGTGCCGTCCTGCGGCAGCTTGTCGGCGTGCCGCAGGACGACGGGGGCGGCCCGGTCGGCGACCTCCGTCTCCAGCTCGCCGCCGCCGCGCCGCACCGGCTCACCGCGCTTCCACGCGGCGTACTGCTCGCCGAAGCGCTCGACGATCTCCTCGTGGGTCAGCCCCTGCCAGGCGCCCGCGTAGGTCTCGCGCAGCTCTTCGTAGTGCGTGACGGGCAGGCGGGTTATGGCGGCCAGCTCACCGGCCGTGGCCGCGGCCCGCTTCAGGTCGGAGGCGATGACCGCGTCCGGCTTGAGGGCGGCCAGCAGCCGGGCCGCGCGCCGCGCCTGCCCCAGGCCCGTCTCCGTCAGCTCGATGTCGGTCGAGCCCTGGAAGCGGCGCTCCAGGTTCCAGGCGGTCTGGCCGTGGCGCCACAGGACGATGCGGCGGCCCCGGCCCCCCTTGCCGCTGTTGCTGCTGTTGCTGCCGTTCAGCTCAGGTCTCCGTCCTGCTCGGCGGCGGTCTCCTCGGCGTGCGCCGCCGCCTTGCCGCGGGTGGCCTTGGCGTCCTCGGGGAGCTCCAGCTCGGGGCAGTCCTTCCAGAGGCGCTCAAGGGCGTAGAAGACGCGCTCCTCGCTGTGCTGGACGTGGACGACGATGTCGACGTAGTCCAGCAGCACCCAGCGGGCCTCGCGGTCGCCCTCGCGGCGCACCGGCTTGGCGCCCAGCTCCTTGCTGAGCCGTTCCTCGATCTCGTCGACGATGGACTTGACCTGGCGGTCGTTGGGCGCCGAGGCCAGCAGGAAGGCGTCGGTGATCGAGAGCACATCGCTGACGTCGTACGCGATGATGTCGTGCGCGAGCTTGTCGGCGGCCGCCTGTGCGGCGGCGTTGATGAGCTCGATGGAGCGGTCCGTGGCGGTCACAAGCCAAGCTTTCGTCTATGCGGTCAGGTACCTATCAAGGGTCTCACGTACCGCTGACACGCTCGCTCGACTTGTCGACCGCCCCGAATTCTCCCTGGTCAGCCCTTGTAGTCCTGGCCCAGCACGACCGTGACATCGGCGTTCGCGGCGCCCTTGCCCTGCTTGACCGCGCTCGTGGGCAGCCCCAGGGTCTTGGCGACCTCCTCGGCCCTGGCCTTGCCGCCCGCGTCCGCGTACGTCACCTCGGAGGCGGGCCGCGCCGCCGTGGCCGCGCCGCCGTCGACGACGGTGTAGCCGCCGTTGACCAGGGCGATCCGCGCCTTGTCCACGGCGCCCTTGCCGCCGGTGGCGTCCTGCACGCCGACCCGCGCGCTCCCGTTCGGGGCGGGCTTCTTGACCGTGCCGCCGAGCACGTCCTTGACCACGCTCTCGGAGGTCTGCCGGCTGAGCGTGCCGTCCGGCTGCACCGGCAGCACCGAGGTGGCGTACGCGCCCGTCTTGGCCAGCTCGGCGCGCTGGGCGAGCGAGCTGCCCAGCTGCGACTCGGTCAGCGGCGGGTCCAGCACCTGCGCCAGCGACTTCACGGTGGCCGTGGCGCCGCCCGCGTCGCTGGACAGCTTCTTCAGCGTGGCCTGCATGACCTGCCCGAAGCGCACCAGCTGCTTGGTCTGCGCCTCGCCCGACGCCTTGTACGTGGCGTAGGCGACGGCCGCCTGCCCGTTGAGCTCCTGCCCCTTGCCGGGCTTGACCAGCGGGTCCTCGCCCTTCTTGGTGCCGGGGACGGTGGTGTCGGTGTCCAGCGTGATGCCGCCGACCGTCTCGACGAGATTCTCCAGGTAGGGGGTGCCCAGCCGCCAGCTCGCCTTGATGTCGGCGCCGAGCAGGACGTTGAGGGAGTCGCGGGTGGCGTCCACACCGGCGTCGTGCACGGACTTGCCGAGCGTGGTGGTGGTGCCGTCGTCGGTGGCGACGGTGAGGCTGTTGGGCAGGAGGAGGGTGGTGCCCTTGTGGGTGGTCTCGTTGTCCACCAGGAGCGCCGTGGAGCTGTTGCCGCTCTTGGTCTCCTTGAGGTGGACGACGAGCACATCGCGCTTCTGCGCCCCGCCGGCGGCCTCGCCGCCCTCGTCCGCACCGGTCCCCGGCAGCTTGCCCGCCCACCACAGATAGCCGACGCCGCCCACGACCAGCAGGGCCAGCACGACGCCGAGCGCGACGACGCGGCTGCGGCCGCGCCGCTTGGCCTCCTCGCGCCGCTCGGTGCGGCTCTCGGTGAACTTCAGCCAGTCGATGACGTCTTCGGAGTCCTCGTCCGGCTCCTCGATGAAGGAGAACTGCTCGGTGCGGTAGTCGGGGGCGTCCGCCCGGTCCGCGCGCGAGGACGCGGCGGCGCGCGCCGAGGCCTCGGCCTCCTCCCGGCGCTCCGGCCGCAGCTCCTCATAGGGGGAGGACTGCTGCTCGTAGGACGGCTGGGCGGCCTGCTGCGGGATCCACCCCTGCTGCTGGGTCTGCTGCGCCTGCTGCTCTTGTTGCGGCTGCTGGCTCTGCTGAGGCTGCGCGTACGGGTCGTACTGCTGCGGGTACGACGGCTGCTGCCCGTACGGGTCGTACCCGTACGTCTGCTGACCGTGCTGACCCTGCTCGGCCTGCTGGCCCAGCTGGCCCTGCGTCTCCGACGGATACCCCTGCTGCCCGCCCGGCGCATACCCCTGCTGCGCGCCGTACGGGTCGTAGGAGGCGGCGTAGGGATCGTAGGAGGCCTGCCCGCCGGGCTGCCCCTGGTCCGTGTGCTGCCCCTGCTGCTGCCCGTAGGGGTCGTAGGAGGCCTGCTGCGGCACGTCCTGCTGGTACACCGGCTGCCCGTAGGCGTCGTAGGTGTACCCGGGCTGCACCGGCTGCTGCCCCGACTGCTCCTGGGCATACGGGTCCTGCGGACCGTACGGCTCCCGCGGCGCGTACGGATCCTGTCGGTCGCTCACCGGCGCCCCTTTCCGTCAGCCCCGTCAGCGGTCGTTGCGGTACAGCTCTTTTTTGTCGATGTAGCGCACCACACCGTCCGGCACCAAGTACCAGACCGGATCCCCCTGGGCGACGCGCGCCCGGCAGTCGGTCGAGGAGATGGCCAGGGCCGGCACCTCGACCAGGGACACTCCGCCCTCGGGGAGCCCGGGGTCCGCGAGGACGTGTCCGGGCCTGGTCACCCCGATGAAGTGGGCGAGCGAGAACAGCTCCTCCGCGTCCTGCCAGGTCAGAATCTGGGACAGGGCGTCGGCGCCGGTGATGAAGAAGAGATCCGCGTCGCTGTGCTCGGCGCGCAGATCCCGCAGTGTGTCGATGGTGTACGTCTTGCCGCCGCGGTCGATGTCGATGCGGCTCACGGAGAACTGCGGGTTGGACGCGGTCGCGATGACCGTCATCAAGTACCGGTCCTCCGCCGGGGACACCCGTTGATGGCTCTTCTGGTACGGCTGCCCCGTCGGTACGAAGATGACCTCGTCGAGGTGGAACTGGCTGGCCACCTCGCTGGCGGCGACCAGGTGTCCGTGATGGATCGGGTCGAACGTCCCGCCCATCACTCCGAGCCGCCGCTTCACGGGCCCTGTCTGCTCTCCCATGCGTGCAGACCCTACTGGGCGCTGCGCACCGCTGGGGCCGGGAGGCCCGGCTCAGCGGTCCCGGTTGAAGCGGGTGGTGATCCAGAGCAGGAGGAGCAGGACAATCAGGGCACCGCCGCCGGTGACGTACGGGCTCAGGCTGGCGTGGCCGCCGCCCTCGTGGCCGCCGCCTTCGGCGAGCGTGGTGAGGTTGGTCGTCAGGGTCTGTGCGGTGCTGTGCAGGCTCATCGTCGGCAGGACCTATCCGGGCTGAGGGCGGGCAGAGACTTCCGCCACATCGTAAGGGCGGGCCGCCGCCGACCTCACGCCGACTCCGCCCGACAGTGGCAGGTCGGCCCGGCGAAGCGGCCGGTACGCCGGGCGGTACGGCCTCGGTCCTGCTTGCGGACGGCCTCAGTCCTGCTTGCCGTAGCCGCGCAGCAGCACCCACGCGAGCAGGACGGCGCCTATGACGCCGGCGATGAGGACGCCGCGCAGGAGCCAGCCCGGCCCGTCGTGCTTGGAGGTCTCCTGTGCCGCGGCGAGCAGCACGCTCGTGTTCAGCATGGCCGTTGTGCTCCTTGTGTGCCGGGGTGTGGCGGGTGGGCCCGCTATGCCGGGTTTCTCGGTTGTGCTCCGGACCGTACGGGCAGATCCGGGCACGTACGGGCTTGGGCGTGCCCGCCAGCGTACGCCCGGGCATCCAAATGGCTGTCAGTGGCGTCCTCTAGTCTGAAATCACGAAGTCGAACAGGGGGAGGCCCCAATGACGGAGAACCCGACCGGCAGCGAGCAAGCGCCCAGCAGGGACCGCAGGCGATTCCCCGGAATCTCCTCTCGCGCCTATGAACACCCCGCCGACCGCTCGGCGCTGGTGGCCCTGCGCAAGCTGAGCGGGTTCGACACCGTCTTCAAGGCGCTGAGCGGTCTGCTGCCCGAGCGCAGCCTGCGGCTGCTGTTCCTCTCGGACTCGGTGCGCGTGAGCGACCAGCAGTTCGCGCACCTCAACGACATGCTGCGGGACGCCTGTTACATCCTGGACCTGGAGAAGGTCCCGCCGATGTACGTGAACCAGGACCCCACCCCCAACGCCATGTGCATCGGCCTGGACGAGCCGATCATCGTGCTGACCACCGGCCTGGTCGAGCTGCTCGACGAGGAGGAGATGCGGGCGGTCATCGGCCACGAGGTCGGCCACGCCCTGTCCGGGCACGCGGTGTACCGCACGATCCTGCTGTTCCTGACCAACCTCGCGCTCAAGGTCGCCTGGATCCCGCTCGGCAACGTCGCGATCATGGCGATCGTGACGGCGCTGCGCGAGTGGTTCCGCAAGTCGGAGCTGTCCGCCGACCGCGCGGGCCTGCTGGTGGGCCAGGACCTGCGGGCCTCCATGCGCGGCCTGATGAAGCTGGCGGGCGGCAATCATCTGCACGAGATGAACGTGGACGCCTTCCTCAAGCAGGCGGAGGAGTACGAGTCCGGCGGCGATCTGCGCGACTCCGTACTGAAGATCCTCAACGTCCTGCCGCGCAGCCACCCCTTCACCACCGTGCGCGCCGCCGAGCTGAAGAAGTGGGCCGAGAGCCGCGACTACCAGCGCATCATGGACGGCCACTACCCGCGCCGCGAGGAGGACAAGGACACCTCGGTCTCCGACTCCTTCAAGGAGTCCGCCGAGCACTACGCCAACTCCGTGCGTACCAGCAAGGACCCGCTGATGGGCCTGGTGCGCGATATCGCAGGCGGCGCAGGGGACTTGGGCGGCAAGCTGCGTGACACGGTCTTCCGCGGCGGCAACCGCGGCGGTGGTTCCGGTGGCGCCGGCGGCGGCGCCAACGGCACGGGCGGCGAGGGCCCTAGCGGATCGGGTGGCTCGGGCTCGGCTGGGCAGTAGCGGCCAGCACCCCGCACAGCGACGTGTTCGCCCGGCCGCGGGAGTACGGATCGGTGCCCGCCGGTCCGTCGGTGCCGGCGTGCCGGCCCGCGCTCAGTGGTACCAGCGCGCGGGCCGGTTCGGACCCGCAGTCCAGCGGTCCCGCCTGGAGGTTGCTCTGCCGCAACTCCAGTCGTTCATCGGTCAGATCGTCCCGGTCCAGCCGGAAGTGCAGCTCGCGCCGTACGGTGAACAGCGAGGCGGCGCCTGCCTTGTCGCCCGGCTGCCGCACGACGGGCCGCACGACATAGACGAAGGTGTAGTCCGCGGTGACCTGGAGCGCCTCGGTGCTCTCCTCGACGGCCGACAGCGTGCCGTTGACCCGTATCGCGGGGTCCGCGAGGGCGGTGCGCGCCGGGTCGAAGCGGATCAGCCAGCCGGTCGCGGCATGCCGCCCGTCGTCGGCGGGCCGGGCCATGCTCCGGTCGAACTGGTCGAGTTGATCGGTGTTCAGCAGCAGGCGTACGGGCCGCACGGACCCGCGCGTCAGGGTGGCCGGATCCAGCGAGGACCGCACGAGATACTTCTTCACGATGCTCAGCGCGGTGATGACCTGGCTGTCCGAGAAGTGCTCGGTGCCGTGCGCGTCGGGGAGGTTGACCCCGGCGGCACCGACGCGGAACTGGGCCGCCGGACTGTGCGCGATCAGGTCGGCGGGGCTGCCCCCCGGCACCTCGCCGGCCGGCGCCAGCGGGATGACCGTGGAGCGCAGGGGCTCCACGGGCGGAGGTTCGGCGGGCGCCTTGTAGGGGTGACGCACCCCCATGTAGACGGCGGTGCCGAAGGCCAGCACGATCAGCAGGACCAGCAGCAGCGCCTGCCGTGAGCCGCTGCGGCGCGCCCAGGTGGGGCGGGTGCGCACGGCCCGTGCGTGATCGCCCATCCGCTCCTGCGCGGAGTACTCCTGCAGCCGCGCAGCCCGCACGAACGATTCGTCGAACACGACGGATCGGTACTCGTCCTCTCCGCCTCCCGGGGCGCTCTCGGGGGTCCCTTCGGGAGGGTCACCAGGCCCGGCCATACAACAAGAGTAGGTCTGGAAAGGCGAAGGTAAACGCCCTGGTACACGACAACTTCCGACGGAAGCTCAAGAGACCGCGCATCGGCCAGGACAGGGGCGCAAAGGCGCCAACAGGCAGCGGCCAACGGCAAGTTCACTCCCCGCCGACCACCCCGGACCGCAGGCGCACACCTGCCCGCACGGCCTTCAGTTCGTCCGCGGCACCGCGGAGGCGGGCGGCGGCTCGGAGACCGCCGACGCCGACGGCAGCGCGCCGGGCCGCACGGTCTGCACCCCGTCGACCCCGCTGGAGGCGGGCGGCGGCGCCGGGCTCTGCGTCTTGCCCGAACCGCCGCGGTACACGGCGGTGAAAGCGAGCGCGACCAGGCCGATGCCCATCACGACGGCCAGCACCCAGGCCACCGGGCGGTGCCAGCGCAGACTGCTGCGGTACGGGCGCAGCGCCCCGCCGTAAGAGCCGTAGGGGTCGTGCAGGCTCTGGCCGCCCTGGTCGGGGAACCCAGGCCGTACGGCGCCGTCCAGCGCGCCGCCGCTCTCGGAGCCCGGCTCGCCCTCGGGGCCGTACACCGGCCGGGAGCGGGCCGCCTCCGCCTGGGCGGCGGCCAGCATCCGCTCCACCGCGGTCGGTTCATGGATCGGCGCGGATCGTACGAAATCCTCGTCGAAGACCACGGAGGCGAATTCTTCATCCGCATCTCCGCGGCGCGATCGGTCGTGCTCGTCGGGCTCGTCGCCGTCCGGGAACGGCCTGCCCCCCACGTCGTCCGGCACCCGTCCAGGTTAGCCCCGGACGGCCGATTTGGGCAGGGCGAAGGGGAATTCACCGCCGCTGCCCGCCCGGCCTGGCGCGCCAGGTCAGCCGCTGCGCCGGGCGGCGTCCCTGACATGGCCGTCGCCCGTGACGATGTACTTCGTGGAGGTCAGCTCGGGCAGCCCCATGGGCCCGCGGGCGTGCAGCTTCTGGGTGGAGATGCCGATCTCGGCCCCGAAGCCGAACTGGCTGCCGTCGGTGAAGCGGGTGGAGGCGTTGACCGCGACGGTGGTGGAGTCCACGAGCTGGGTGAAGCGGCGGGCCGCGGCCTGCGAGGTGGTGACGATGGCCTCGGTGTGGCCGGAGGTCCAGCGCCGGATGTGGGCGACGGCGGCGTCCAGGTCGGGCACCACGGCCGCGGCGATGTCGTACGAGAGGTACTCCGCGGCCCAGTCCTCGTCGGTGGCCGGGGCGACCAGGCCGGGTCCCGCCTTCTGCCACGCCTCGTCGCCGTGCACGATCACCCCGGCCTGGGTGAGCGCCTCAAGGGCCCGCGGCAGGAAGGCCTCGGCGATGCCCGCGTGCACCAGCACCGTCTCGGCGGCGTTGCAGACGCTGGGCCGCTGCGCCTTGGAGTTGACCAGGATGTCCAGGGCCATCTCGATATCGGCCGCTTCGTCCACGTACACATGGCAGTTGCCGGTGCCGGTCTCGATCACCGGGACCGTGGACTCCTGGACGACCGTACGGATCAGCGAGGCGCCGCCGCGCGGGATCAGCACGTCCACCAGGCCGCGCGCCCGCATCAGCTCGCGCACCGAGTCCCGGCTCTCGCCCGGCACCAGCTGGACGGCGTCGGCGGGCAGCCCGGCGCTCTCGACCGCGTCCCGCAGGACCTTCACCAGCGCGGTGTTGGAGGCGTACGCGGAGGACGAGCCGCGCAGCAGCACGGCGTTGCCCGACTTCAGGCACAGCGCGGCGGCGTCCACCGTCACATTGGGCCGCGCCTCGTAGATGATCCCGACCACGCCCAGCGGCACCCGCACCTGGCGCAGGTCCAGGCCGTTGGGCAGCGTCGAGCCGCGCACCACCTCGCCCACCGGGTCGGGCAGCGCCACCACGTCCCGGACGTCCGCCGCGATCGCCTGGATGCGCTCGGGGGTCAGGGTGAGCCGGTCCACGATCGACTCGGCGGTGCCGGCCGCCCGCGCCCGCTGAACGTCCTGGGCGTTGGCCGCCACGATCTCGTCCGTGCGCGCCACCAGGGCGTCCGCGATGGCCAGCAGCGCACCGTCGCGCGGCACCCGCGGCAGCGGGGCGAGCGTGGCGGCCGCCTCCTTGGCGCGGCGGGCGGTCTCCAGGACGGGCGAGGTTTCGGTTGTGCTGGTCATGGCCGCAGCCTAGCCGGGCGGCGGACGGCGGCCATGCCGTATCCCACAGTGCGGGACGCCCGGTCCGGGCGCGGCGGGCACCGGGCGCCCGGCCGGGTTCGCAGCGCGGGCCGTCAGTACGGGTGGATGCCCACCGGTGAGGCCGGCGGCGGACCGTACCCCTCCGCGACGCGCTGGTGATAGGTCTCCCGGTCGATGACCTCCAGGCCGACGATCTCCCACGGCGGCAGCTTCGCCGTCGAGCGGTGCTCGCCCCACAGCCGCAGCGCCACCGCCGCCGCGTCGTGCAGGTCCCGCGCCTCCTCCCAGTAGCGGATCTCGGCGTGATCGTTGGCATAGCGGCTGGTCAGAAGAAAGGGGTGGTCGTGGGCGAGCTGTTCGAGCCCGCGCCGGACCTCTTTCAGGGGCGCCTCGGCCCCCGAGACGCTGAGCGTGATGTGCCACAGACGGGAGACCTCACGCCCGCCCGGCTGTGGCTTCTCATGCTCGGCCGCGCCCTGCTCCGCACACTCGTCGTGGTCCGTCCCGCCGGCCTGCTCGCCGGTCCCGACGCTGGTCAGTGTCCGCTCCGCCGTCCCTCGGGGCAGCGCCCCTGGGCGCCCTCGTCTCACCGGCGGCCTCCTGTTATGCGTATCGCTCCGCTCGCGCGGGGGCGGAACCGATTGGTGCTGTCTTTCCCTGGCCCGGCGCGTCTTCGCGCCGTGGACGCCGCTCCCCTGACAGCGTCCCCGCAACAAAGTTGACCAGCCCGCGGCCCGTCGCGGGGGCGTTTTCGAGAAGGTCTCCGTTGAAAGGCTGGTCTTTCCTCCGTTCTTCTGTACGTGTTTCCCCCTCGTGACGGCCGTCAGTGGTGCAGTACGACCAGATCGTCACGGTGCACGACCTCGCGCTCGTACGCCGGGCCCAGCTCGCGTGCGAGGTCCCTGGTCGAACGGCCGATCAGCCGGGGGATCTCCCGGGCGTCGAAGGTGACGAGCCCGCGGGCGACGGCCCGGCCGTGCGCATCGCGCAGCTCGACGGGGTCCCCCGCGCTGAACTCGCCCTCCACCGAGGCGATCCCGGCCGGCAGCAGCGACTTGTGGCCCTCGACCACGGCCTTCACCGCCCCGTCGTCCAGCACGATCGCGCCGCGCGGGGTGGAGGCGTGGGCGAGCCAGAGCAGCCGTCCCGCCGAGCGGCGCCCGGTGCGCAGGAAGTGGGTGCCCGTGGGGCCGCCGGCCAGCGCCTCGGCGGCGTGCACGGTGGAGGTGAGGACGACCGGGATGCCGGCCGCGGCGGCGATCCTGGCCGCCTCGACCTTGGTCACCATGCCGCCGGTGCCCACCCCGGCCTTGCCCGCGCTGCCGATCTCGATGCCCTCCAGGTCGGCGGGCCCGGCGACCTGCGCTATCCGGGAGGTGCCGGGGGTGGCGGGGTTGCCGTCGTAGAGCCCGTCCACGTCCGAGAGCAGCACCAGCAGGTCGGCCCTGACCAGGTGGGCGACCAGCGCGGCCAGCCGGTCGTTGTCGCCGAAGCGGATCTCGTCGGTGGCCACCGTGTCGTTCTCGTTGACGATCGGCACGGCGCCCATGGCCAGCAGCTGGTCCAGGGTGCGGTAGGCGTTGCGGTAGTGGGCGCGCCGGCTGGTGTCGTCGGTGGTGAGCAGGATCTGGCCCACCCGGCGGCCGTGGCGCGCGAAGGAGGCGGTGTAGCGGGCGACCAGCAGGCCCTGGCCGACGCTGGCGGCGGCCTGCTGCCGGGCCAGGTCGCGGGGCCGCTTGTCCAGGCCGAGCGGGGCGAGCCCGGCGGCGATCGCGCCGGAGGAGACCAGCACGATCTCCTTGTCCTGGTACTTGGCCAGCACGTCCACCAGGGCGTCCACGCGGTCCGCGTCCAGGCCGCCGGCCGCGGTGGTCAGCGAGGACGAGCCGACCTTGACCACGATCCTGCGGGCGCCGGTCACGTCCTGCCTGCGCTCGTGTGCCGTGTCCTGCCGTGCGCCTGCCACCTTCATACCCCTGTGCTCGCCGGTCCCGCGCGGATGCGGGCTGGAACGTACGCCTGACGCGGGCCGGACATGCCGTGCGTGCCGTAGACGCCGCCGGTGTCGTTGTACCTGCCGTAGGTGGCCGGACGCGTTCGCGTACACGCGCAATCTACGGCAGTGCGACCCGGTGGTGCCCTCGCATATCGCCTGGCGGACCGACCTGGGCCATGGCTGCCTCCCCGCTTCCCCCCGACCGTCCCGCTGCCAGGAGCCCCGCCCGTGCCTTCCGCCGGAATCGCCCCCCGCAGAGCCGTACAGCTCGCGGCCCTCCTCGCGATGTTGGTCGCCTTCGCCGCCCAGCTCGTGGGTGCCCTGTGGCCCGTCGTACCGCTGTTCGTCGCCGGATCCCTGCTCAGCCTCGGGCTGGACCTCGTACTCCAGCACACCCAGCCCGGCCTGCTCTCGCTGCTGGGCCGGATCCGCTTCGATGTCACGGTCCGGCAGCTGCTGCGCGACATGCTGGTCCTGTTCGGCCTGCTGCACATCGACGGCATCAACCCGCTGCGGGAACAGGCACCGCTGACCATCGGGCTGCTCTGCTTCTACCTGGCCCATTACGCGTGCCAGGCCACCGCCGTCCTGGTCCGCAGGTCCCGTTCGCTGCCCTTCCTCACCCGCAACATCGACGCCTCGGCGCTCGGCCTGTGCGCCGCGCCGCCGCGGCTGCTCAGCCGCCAGGCGGGCCGCCGGCTGCTGCGCTTCTCGGTGCCCACCACGCTCGGCCTGATGATCACAGCCCTGACCACCGATGCGGGCTGGGGTGTGATCGGTCTCTCGCTCTCGCTGGCCCTGTCCGTCGGCGGGACGCTCCACCTGGCCTCCTGGCTGCTGCCCGCCAAGCGCGTGGCCGACGAGGCGCGCGCCCTGGACTGGCTGGACACCTGGCTGGCGGACTACCGGCCGACGGTGGGCATGTACTTCTCCGGCGGCACCACCTCCGCCTACCAGGCCAACATGTGGCTGAGCACCCTGGCCGCGCTGGACGGCAGGCCCATCATCGTGCTCCGCGAGCGCTTCATGATGCAGAAGATCGAGGCGACGGACATCCCGATCGTGTGCATCCCCAAGGTCGCCAACCTGATGCGCCTGGAGCACTCCACGCTCAAGCTGCTGCTGCACCCCGCCAACTCCGGCAAGACCTCGCAGATCCTGCGGGTGCCCTCCATCAAGCACGCCTTCACCAACCACGGCGAGAGCGACAAGCTCTCCTCCTGCAACCCGTACGCGAAGGCGTATGACGAGGTGTGGGTCGCGGGCCCGGCCGCGCGCGAGCGCTACCGGCTCGCCGACATCGGCGTGGAGGACAAGGACGTCGTGGAGGTCGGCCGCCCGCAGCTCGCGCCGATCCGGCCCTACGAAGGCGCCCCGCGGGGCCGCTTCACCACCGTGCTGTACGCGCCGACCTGGGAGGGCTGGGACGGCAACCCCGGCAACACCTCGGTGATCCTGGCCGGCGAGAACATCGTCCGCGCGCTGCTGGCCGACCCGCAGGTGCGCCTGCTGTACAAGCCGCACCCGATGACCGGTTCGGTGGACCCGCGCGCCGGGGCCGCCGACTCCCGTATCCAGGCGATGATCGCCGAGGCCAACGCCCGGCGCGCCGGGGCGCCCGCCGACCCGTCGGCCGCCGGTGAACTGGCGCTGCGCACCGCCGAGTTGGACCGGGTGACCACCACCGCCTTCCGCAAGAGCGCGGACGACATCGAGCGGATGCTGCTGCAGAGCACGCCCGAGCGGGGCCGGGCCGCCGCCGTCGAGGCCGCCACCACGGCCTGGGAGCGCGCCTATTGGGACTCCTTCCCGCAGTGGGAGCACCAGGTGATCACCACGGCCCGGCCCTCCATCTTCAGCTGCTTCAACCAGGCCGATGTCCTCATCAGCGATGTCTCCAGCGTCGTGTCGGACTACCTCAGCAGCCAGAAGCCGTACGCGGTGGCCAACACCTCCGGCATGAGCGAGGCGGAGTTCCGGGCCAACTTCCCGACCGTACGCGCCGCCACGGTCCTGACCCCGGCCGCCGACGGGGTGCCCGCACTGCTGGAGGCGGTCCGCGACCCCGGCAAGGACACCCTGGCCCCGGCCCGTATGCAGCTCAAGGAGCACCTGCTGGGCCCCGCCGACCCGCCGTCCCTGGCCCGGTTCAACCAGGCCGCGCTGGCGCTGTGCGGCAAGGCGGACGAGCGCCGGGCCCGTATCGAGCACCGGCTCACCCAGATCCCCGGCCAGCGCTCCCAGGAGCCGCAGAAGGACGCGGCGCACACCCCCGCCTGAGGACCCCGCACAGCCCGAGGGCCCCGGAGACCGCTGTGGTCTCCGGGGCCCTCGGGCTTGAGCGCGTACGCCCTAGAACGGGCTGAAGCCCTTGTACTCCTCTTCGGCGTCGTCCCGGGCCAGGTCGCGGTCCTTGCGGCGCTGGGCGGCCGGGCGGGGCGCCTCCATGCGGTGGTCCTCGCCACGCCGGCCCAGCATCTCCGCGCCGGCCGCCATCATCGGCTCCCAGTCGAAGACGACGGCGTTGTCCTCGGGGCCGATGGCGATGCCGTCGCCCGCGTGGGCGCCCGCCTTGCGCAGCGCGTCCTCCACGCCCAGGCGGTTGAGGCGGTCGGCGAGGTAGCCGACGGCCTCGTCGTTGTTGAAGTCGGTCTGGCGGATCCAGCGCTCGGGCTTCTCGCCGCGTACGCGGAAGAAGTTCTCGCCCTCGGCGGTGACCGTGAAGCCCGCGTCGTCCACGGCCTTGGGCCGGATGACGATCCGGGTGGCTTCCTGGACGGGCTTGGCGGCGCGCGCCTCGGCGACGATGCCGGCCAGGGCGTAGGACAGCTCCTTCAGGCCCGTACGGGAGACGGCCGAGACCTCGAAGACGCGGTAGCCGCGCGCCTCCAGGTCCGGGCGGATCATGTCGGCGAGGTCCTGCCCGTCCGGGATGTCGATCTTGTTGAGGACGACGACGCGGGGCCGGTTGTCCAGCCCGCCGTACTGGGCGAGCTCTTCCTCGATGGTGTCCAGGTCGGAAACCGGGTCGCGGTCGGACTCCAGGGTCGCGGTGTCCAGGACGTGCACGAGCACCTCGCAGCGCTCCACGTGCCGCAGGAACTCCAGGCCCAGGCCCTTGCCCTGGCTGGCGCCGGGGATCAGACCGGGCACGTCCGCGATGGTGTAGACGGTCGAACCGGCCGTCACCACACCGAGGTTGGGGACCAGGGTCGTGAACGGGTAGTCCGCGATCTTGGGCTTGGCGGCGGACAGGACGGAGATCAGCGAGGACTTGCCGGCGCTCGGGTAGCCGACCAGCGCGACGTCCGCGACGGTCTTCAGCTCCAGGACGATGTCCCGCGTCTCGCCGGGCTCGCCCAGCAGCGCGAAGCCGGGGGCCTTGCGGCGGGCGGAGGCCAGCGCCGCGTTGCCCAGGCCGCCGCGGCCGCCCTGGCCCGCGACGAAGGTGGTGCCCTGGCCGACGAGGTCGGCGAGCACATTGCCCTGCTTGTCCATGACGACGGTGCCGTCGGGCACCGGCAGGACCAGGTCCTGGCCGTTCTTGCCGGAGCGGTTGTCACCGGCGCCGGGCTGGCCGTTGGTGGCCTTGCGGTGCGGGTGGTGGTGGTATTCCAGGAGCGTGGTGACGTCCTGGTCGACGACCAGGATCACATCGCCGCCGCGGCCGCCGTTGCCGCCGTCGGGGCCGCCCAGCGGCTTGAACTTCTCCCGCATGACGGAGGCCACGCCGTGGCCTCCGTTACCCGCGGCGACGTGCAGCTCGACGCGGTCCACGAAGGTGGTCATGGTGGGGTGCCTCCAGAAAAGTACGGGTATGTCTCTGTACTAACACGCCAAGGGCGGACCGGCCTTCCCGCTACGGCGAGAAAAGGCGGTCCGCCCTCGGAGTGGTGCTACTGCGTTGTCGCGCGGGAGCTGATTACTCAGCGACCGGGACGATGTTCACGACCTTGCGGCCACGGTGGGTGCCGAACTGCACCGCGCCGGCCTCAAGGGCGAACAGGGTGTCGTCGCCGCCGCGGCCGACGCCCGTGCCCGGGTGGAAGTGGGTGCCGCGCTGGCGGACCAGGATCTCACCGGCGAGGACGGCCTGACCGCCGAAGCGCTTCACGCCGAGCCGCTGAGCGTTGGAGTCGCGACCGTTCCGAGTGGACGATGCGCCCTTCTTGTGTGCCATGTCTCGTCAGTCCCTTACTTCGCCGGAGCGTCGATGCCGGTGATCTTCAGCGCGGTGTGCAGCTGACGGTGGCCGATCCGCTTCTTGTAGCCGGTCTTGTTCTTGTACTTCTGGATCCGGATCTTGTCGCCCTTGTGGTGGTCGACAACCTCGGCCTGAACCTTCACGCCGGCCAGGACCCACGGGTCGCTGGTGACCGAGTCACCATCGACGACCAGCAGCGTCGAGAGCTCGACGGTGTCGCCGACCTTGCTGGTGGAAATGCGGTCTACCTCGATGACGTCGCCGACAGCAACCTTCTGCTGGCGGCCGCCGGTGCGCACGATTGCGTACACGCGGAGCTCTCTCTCGCTAGAAACGGGACCTCTGATGCCAGCCGCTCACACGGGCTCTTGCGGGCCCGTGACAATCCGAGTGGACGAGCGGCCTCCCCCGGCGGACCGGGAGGTGTTTGCTCAGGGGTGTGGTGTTCAGACACCGACGGTCAAGGTTACGGGGCCTTGACCAGCGGGTCAAACCGGCCCCGGGCCACTGAGGGCCCGGGGCACGGCCTCGGCGCTCAGGCCTCCGTCGAAGCCGACACCGAAGGCAGCGTCTGCTGCTCGGCGGCAGCGGTCTTCTTGACCGCCTTCGCCGTCTTCTTCGCCGTCGTCTTCTTGGCCGTTGTCTTCTTCGTGGCCGTCTTCGCCGCGGTCTTCTTGGCCGTGGTCTTCTTCGCCGCCGTCTTCTTGGCGGTGGTCTTCTTCGCGGCCGTCTTCTTGGCCGCCGTCTTGCGGACCGCCTTCTTGGCGGTCTTCTTGGCCGGCGCCTCCTCGGCACCGTCCTCGACAGCGGTCCCGGCCTCGGGCGCCACCGGCTCGGGCTCGTCGGCCTGCGCCGCGGGCTCCGGCTCGGCAGGCACCTCGGCGGGCGCCTCGGCGACCGGCTCGGCGGCCGCCGGGGCGGACACCTCACGGGTCACCCGGCGGCGCGTACGGGCCGCCTTGGGGCGCTCGACGGGCTGCGGCTCGGGCTCCGCCGCATCCTGCGGCTCCTCGGCGGCCTCGGCCGTCTCGGGGGCCGCCGGCTCGGCCGGCACCACGATCGCCGCGGCTTCCTCGGTGGCCTTGGGCGAACCCGCCGGTGCGGACGCCTTGCGGCTCACCCGACGGCGGCCCCGGCCCCGCGGCACACCCGCCGCGGCCTCGGCCTCGGCCGGGCTGCCGAACCACTCGTCGGCGTCGGCCACGGCGGGCTGCAGCTCCGCCTCGGTGACGGCGACCGGCTCCAGCTCGGGCGCCGACTGGTCCTGCTCGGGCTCGGCGGCGGCCGCCGCGACCTCGGGCTGCTGGTGGTCGTGCTGCGCGGAGCCGCCCTTGCCCTTCTTCTTGCGCTTGCCGCCACCGCCGCCGACCGAGGTCGGCTGGTCCATGTGGACGATCACGCCGCGGCCGTTGCAGTGCACACACGGCTCGGAGAAGGACTCCAGCAGGCCCTGGCCGACCCGCTTACGGGTCATCTGGACCAGACCCAGCGAGGTCACCTCGGCGACCTGGTGCTTGGTGCGGTCCCGGCCCAGGCACTCCAGCATCCGCCGCAGCACCAGGTCCCGGTTGGACTCCAGGACCATGTCGATGAAGTCGATGACGACGATGCCGCCCAGGTCGCGCAGCCGCAGCTGGCGCACGATCTCCTCGGCCGCCTCCAGGTTGTTCCTGGTGACGGTCTCCTCGAGGTTGCCGCCCTGGCCGGTGAACTTGCCGGTGTTGACATCGATCACGACCATGGCCTCGGTCTTGTCGATCACCAGCGAGCCGCCGCTGGGCAGCCAGACCTTGCGGTCCAGCGCCTTCATCAGCTGCTCGTCGATCCGGTACGTCGCGAAGACGTCGACGTCCGAGGTCCACTTCTGCAGGCGGTCGGCCAGGTCGGGCGCGACGTGCGCGACATAGCCGTGGATGGTCTGCCAGGCGTCCTCGCCGCTGACGATGACCTTGGAGAAGTCCTCGTTGAAGATGTCGCGCACGACGCGGACGGTCATGTCCGGCTCGCCGTACAGCAGGCTCGGCGAGCTGGTGGAGGCCGCCTTCGCCTTCTTCTGGATCTCCTCCCACTGCGCCTGCAGGCGCTCCACGTCGCGGCGCAGCTCGTCCTCGCTGGCGCCCTCCGCGGCCGTACGGACGATCACGCCCGCGTCCTCGGGGACGATCTTCTTCAGGATCTGCTTGAGGCGCGCGCGCTCGGTGTCCGGGAGCTTGCGGCTGATGCCGGTCATCGAGCCCTCGGGCACGTACACCAGGTAGCGGCCGGGCAGCGAGACCTGGCTGGTCAGGCGGGCGCCCTTGTGGCCGATGGGGTCCTTGGTGACCTGGACGAGGACGGACTGGCCGGACTTGAGCGCGGTCTCGATGCGGCGCGGGCCGTTGGACAGGCCCAGCGCCTCGAAGTTGACCTCGCCCGCGTACAGCACGGCGTTGCGGCCCTTGCCGATGTCGACGAAGGCGGCCTCCATCGACGGCAGGACGTTCTGGACCTTGCCCAGGTAGACGTTGCCGACGTACGAGGTCGACTGCTCCTTGTTGACGTAGTGCTCGACGAGCACGTTGTCCTCAAGGACGCCGATCTGGGTGCGCTCGCCGCTCTGGCGGACGACCATCACACGCTCGACGGCCTCGCGGCGCGCCAGGAACTCCGCCTCGGTGATGATCGGCACCCGGCGGCGGCCCTGCTCGCGGCCCTCGCGGCGGCGCTGCTTCTTGGCCTCCAGACGCGTCGAGCCCTTGATGGACTGGACCTCGTCGGAGGGCGAGTCATCGGCGGACTTCTTGCGCGGCTCGCGGACCTTGACGACCGTACGCTCCGGGTCGTCGCCGGCCTCGGCCTCGACGGCGTCCCCGCTGCGACGGCGCCGGCGACGGCGGCGACGGCTGCTGCTGGAGCCGCTGACCTGCTGCTCCTCGGCCTCGCCCGGGTCCGAATCGTCGGACTGCTCGTCGGCGTCCTCGGAAGCGGCGGCGTCGGCGGAGGCGGTGAACTCGTCGGGTTCGGCCTGCGCGCCCTCGCCGGCCTGGTCCTCGGCGCCCTCGGCGGCCTCACCGCGGCGACGGCGACGGCCACCACGGCGGCGGCGGCGCGAGGGGCGGTCCGACTCCTCGTCGCCCTGCGCGGCCTCGGCCTGCTCGGACTCGTCCTCGTCGGCGCCCTCGGCGTCCGCCGTGTCCGCTGTGTCTACAGAGGGGCGCTCCTCGGCCACCGCGGGCTCGGCCTCGGCGGCGGCGCCACGGCGGCGACGGCGGCGCGCACTGCCGGTGGCCGGGCGCTCCTCCTGCTCCTCGGGCTCCTCGTCCACCTCGACGGCGGCAGCGGCTGCCGCGGCGGCGCTCTCCGGCGTCTGGAACATCGGCTCGGTGAAGACCGGCGCCTGGAACATGGCAGCCGGCGGCTGCGCCTTGCGGCGGCCACGGGCCGGGGCGGCCGGTGCGGGCTCCTCGGCGGCCTGCGGCTGCTCCGCCTCAACGGCGGCGGGCTGCGCGGACTCGGCGGGGCGCTCGGCGCGACGGCGCGAGCGGCGGCGCGGCGCGGCGGCCGACGCGTCCTCGGCGGCCGGCTCGGCAACCTCCTGGCGCGCGGGCTCCTCGGCGGGCGCCGGGGCCGCTGCGGCCTCGGCCTCCGGCTGCGGGGAACCGGCGGGCGCCGTCGCCTTGCGGGTGGCGCGGCGGCGGGTGCGCGCGGGCTTGGTCTCCTCGGCCACGGCGGGCTGCTCGGCGGGGGCCTGCACGGCCTCCTCCACAGCCTCCGCTGCCTCAGCGGCCTCTTCTTCTGTCTCTTCCGTCTCGTCCTCGGCGTCCGCCGGGGCGGCGACGGCCTCGCTCACCTGCGGGGCACCCGCAGGAGCGGTGGCCTTACGGGTGGCACGGCGGCGCGTACGGGCCGGACGGGCGCCCTCCTCGGCGGCGGGCTCGGCGGCCTCCGCGGCGGGCTGGGCCTCGGCGGCAGGCGCGGCCTGCGGCTCCGGGGCTTCCTGGGCCTCCGGCTCCGGCGAAGTGGCCGGGGCGGTCACCCGGCGGACCGCACGGCGGCGCGTACGGGTCCGCGGCGCCTCTTCGGCGGCCGGGGTCTGAACGGTCTCGGCGGCCTCGGCGGGCGCCTCGGCCACGGGGGTCTCGGTGGCCGCGGCGCTCTCCGCAGCGGCGTCGCTCACCTGCGGGGCCCCCGCGGGAGCGGTGGCCTTACGGGTGGCACGGCGGCGCGTACGGACCGGCTTGGCGTCCTCGCCGGAGGCCACGGATGCGGCGGGCGCCTCAGGGGCGGCCTCGGCGGCGGATTGCGGTATGGCGACGGCGGCGCTCTGCTCGGCGCTCGCCGCGGCATCGGCGGTGTCGGTGGTGGTGCCGACCGGCGGACCGGCCGGGCGGGATGCCGCACGGCGCCGACGGCGCGGCGGCAGGGTGTCGCTGGGGGTGCTGTTCGCGGAGCGCTTCTCAGCAGGCTCCGCGGAAGCGGATTCAGTGGGCTCAATAGGTTCGAGCATGCGGGCGGTTCTCCCGTCACGCTCCCGGGCGCCGAGCCTCGGTCCGGAACCGGCCCGCGTGTTGTGCGCGGTGCCGCTGTCCGGGGCGCGGGCGCCGCACGGGAGCTGTCGTCTCGCTCGCCGGGCCCGGGTTGGGGGGACCGGCGAAAGTCTCCTGGTCAGTGCGTCTGCCGGACCGGGGTGGCTCCCTGGTTGATCGGCGACGCGACGACGGCGGTCCTACGCAGTACCGTCCGGCGCTCCGCCGCGAGCGGGCGGTGCCCCCATCGCGGCGCTCGGCCCGGCGGCCGTGGGTGGGGCGGCCGTGGCGGCGTCGCGGTCAGGCGCGAGCGGGTCGGTCACCGCACCGGTCTCCTCATCGAGCAGCCCCTGCGCCAGCCTGGTCACCGCTGCGGGGACCGGCGGCGCCAGGTCGGCCGTAGCTCGGAGGCCGGACAGGACGTCGTCGGGTCGTACGGCAGGTGTCAGATGCCGAACAACCAGCCGCAGTATCGCACAGGCACCACCGTCGGGCCTATCGCCCTCACTCTGCGCGACTTCGAGGCCGGCGACCGCGCCGCGGGCGTCGAAGGAGCGAAGGCCGTTCTTCGTCCGGCGCTCCACCTGCACTTCTTCGGCTGCCATGAAGGTCTCGGCGGCCTGCCGGGCGGCGCTCTGCGTCACCCCGTCGAGGCGGATCTCCCACACCGAGGCCTGGAGCCGGTCGGCGAGGCCGGAGGTGTGCGCCTCCACGGCGTCGGTGATGTCGAGGCCGGCCGGCAGCGACTCGTCGAGCAGCTCGCGCAGCTTGTGCGGGTCGCGGTGCTCGGTGAGGGCGATCTCCAGGTACTCGGCCTCGCTGCCGGTGCCCGTGGGCGCGGCATTGGCGTACGACACCTTGGGGTGCGGGGTGAAGCCCGCGGAGTACGCCATGGGGACCTCGGCGCGGCGCAGCGCCCGCTCGAAAGCGCGCTGGAAGTCGCGGTGGCTGGTGAACCGGAGGCGGCCGCGCTTGGTGTAGCGCAGTCGGATGCGCTGCACCGCCGGTGCGGGCGGCGGGCCTTCGGGCTGTCGCTTGCCCAGTGGTACTTCTCCTTGGTGTATGGGCGCTGCGGAACGCCGCCCCCGCGGGGCGGGGACTGTTCCGGACGGCGCTTGACCAGCGCCGTCCAGTCCGGATCACCCCCGCATGGGCGGGGACATGTCGCGCCCGGACGTCTTTCCTAGAGTACGCGCCCGGAACCCGTCGGGTTCCCGCCGGGGTTTGTCCAGCGGATTTGCGCAGTCTTGTCACAGGGCCCGGGCGGCAGCGCGCCAGGGATTTTGACGACAGGCCCTAGCGCGACCCGAACAGGGCACGGCGGATCTCCTTGCGGGTGCGGCGGGCGGAGTCGCGGGCGGTGGTCAGGGCTCCTCGCACGGCGCGGCCCGTTCCTCGCGCGGCCCGGCCGAGCGGGCGCCACAGGGCGTCGCGGATGCCGTGGCCCAGAGGGGTGAGCAGGGTGCGGTACGTCCAGAGCAGCGGCGTCACGACGATCCACCGCAGGAGGGTGGCGAGGCAGCGGCCGACCGCCCGGGAGATCCTTCCGGCCGCCCGCCAGCAGTGCCCGAGCGCATCGCCGACCTCGCGGGCCACCACGCTCACCGCGGTCGCCAGGGCCCGCCCGGCCGGGCGCAGGATGTAGCGGAACAGGGCGACGGCGGGCAGGACCAGGGTCCACCGCACGAGTGCTGCGACAGCGGCGGCAGTGCCGCGCGCCACGGCGGCGAGGCCGGCCGCGAGGCCGCGCGCCAGCCAGGCGACGCCGTGCCCCAGCGGCGTCAGCACATGGGCATACAGCCAGGTGGCGGGCGTCACGACCAGAAAGCGGACCAGCCAGGCGACGGGTACCACGACCAGATGGTGCAGCAGCCGGCCGGCGCCCGCGCCCAATCCCCTTGCCAGCCACGCCAGTCCGTGGCCGACGGGGGTCAGCACACGGTGGTAGAGCCAGGTCAGCGGGATCACCACCAGGTGGTGGAGCAGGAACGCCACGGCCGCGGCGATGCCCACGGCGGCCGGCACCACCGCGTAGCGCCACAGCGCCACCCACGGCCACACGAACAGCGCCTTGCCCAGCCAGGCCAGCGCCGCGCCCAACCCCCTTGCCAGCCACGCCAGTCCACGGCCGAGAGGCGTCAGCACCTGTGCGTACAGCCAGGTCAGCGGCGTCACGACGACGGTGCGGCCGAGCCAGGACAGCGCGCGGCCCACGGGGCGCAGCACCGCCCTGTCCAGGGCGCGGCCGCAGAGGGCCAGCGCGTCCCACAGCATCCGCAGCGGCACCACGACCACCAGCACCACGATCCGCACCGGGATGCGGATCAGCGTGGTCAGACAGCCCTCGCCCGGGTTGTACCGGGCCGTCGCGTGCCGCGCGCGATCACGCCGTACGGGTCCCTCGTCGTACGCCATGCCCTGCTTCCCTCGTAGCGCTCGCTGTTCACCCGTCGGTGCGGACCCAGAAGCACAGCACTCCCTCGCGCTCGCCCTCCAGGACGCCGCCGCACGCCTCGATGACCCTACGCGAGGCGGTGTTGCCGGTGAGGCAGTTGATCAGCGCCGACTCGATGCCCAGTTCGTGGGCCATCGGCAGGGCGGTGCGCAGCATGGCGGTGGCGTGGCCGAGGCGGCGGGCGGTGGGGCGTACGTCGTAGCCGATGTGGCCGCCGAACGCGCGCAGCCGGTCGTTGAGGCGGTGGCGGATGGCGAGGCGGCCGAGGTACTCCTCGCCGTCGGTGTACCAGAGGTTGGTGACGGGCACGTAGTCGTTGGCGCGGGCCACCGACTCCCTGATCTGGTCGCGCAGCCAGGCGGTGTACGCGGCGAAGGCGACCGGCTCGTGCCAGTCGTCGGCGAACCGGCGTATCTCCCGGCCCAGTGCGGAGTTGTCGTCCTCGGCGCCTCTGCCTTCGGCCCGGAATTCCTTCACCGCCTGGAGGTAGGAGGTGTGGAAGCGGCTGCTGGGGGCGGTGAGATGCGGCATCGCGACATTGTGCGGGAACGCGCGTCGGCCCGGCCACCGCATTTCACGAGTGCGGTGGCCGGGCCGAAGGCGCGTACGGGAAGGGCTGTTTGAGCGCTACTTGACCACGGTCAGCGGCAGCAGCTTCTTGCCCGTGGGGCCGATCTGGATACTGGTGTCCATCTGCGGGCAGACGCCGCAGTCGAAGCACGGGGTCCAGCGGCAGTCGTCCACCTCGGTCTCGTCCAGGGCGTCCTGCCAGTCCTCCCAGAGCCAGTCCTTGTCCAGACCGGAGTCCAGGTGGTCCCAGGGCAGGACCTCCTCGTACGTACGCTCGCGGGTGGTGTACCAGGCGACGTCCACGCCGGCCTCGGGCAGCGTCTTCTCGGCGGCCTGCATCCAGCGGTCGTAGGAGAAGTGCTCGCGCCAGCCGTCGAAGCGGCCGCCGTCCTCGTAGACGGCGCGGATGACGGCGCCGATACGGCGGTCACCGCGCGAGAGCAGGCCCTCGACGATGCCGGGCTTGCCGTCGTGGTAGCGGAAGCCGATGGAGCGGCCGTACTTCTTGTCGCCGCGGATCTTGTCACGCAGCTTCTCCAGGCGGGCGTCGGTCTCCTCGGCGGAGAGCTGCGGGGCCCACTGGAAGGGGGTGTGCGGCTTGGGGACGAAGCCGCCGATGGAGACCGTGCAGCGGATGTCGTTCTTGCCGGAGACCTCGCGGCCCTTGGCGATGACGTTGACCGCCATGTCGCCGATCTGCAGCACGTCCTCGTCGGTCTCGGTGGGCAAACCGCACATGAAGTACAGCTTGACCTGCCGCCAGCCGTTGCCGTAGGCCGTGGCGACCGTACGGATCAGGTCCTCTTCCGAGACCATCTTGTTGATGACCTTGCGCATGCGCTCGCTGCCGCCCTCGGGCGCGAAGGTCAGTCCCGAGCGACGGCCGTTGCGCGTCAGCTCGTTGGCAAGATCGACGTTGAACGCGTCGACGCGGGTCGACGGGAGCGACAGACCGATCTTGTCCTCGGTGTACCGGTCGGCGAGGCCCTTGGCGATGTCGCCGATCTCGGTGTGGTCCGCGGAGGACAGCGACAGCAGGCCGACCTCCTCGAATCCCGTGGCCTTCAGGCCCTTGTCCACCATCTCGCCGATGCCGGTGATGCTTCGCTCCCGTACGGGACGCGTGATCATGCCGGCCTGGCAGAAGCGGCAGCCGCGGGTGCAGCCACGGAAGATCTCGACCGACATCCGCTCGTGGACGGTCTCGGCCAGGGGGACGAGGGGCTGCTTGGGGTAGGGCCACTCGTCGAGGTCCATGACGGTGTGCTTGGAGACCCGCCACGGGACGCCGGAGCGGTTGGGCACGACGCGCGCGATGCGCCCGTCGGGCAGGTACTCCACGTCGTAGAACCGGGGGACGTAGACGCTGCCGGTCTTCGCCAGCCGGAAGAGCACCTCCTCGCGCCCGCCCGGGCGGCCCTCGGCCTTCCAGGCGCGGATGATCTCGGTGATCTCCAGGACCGCCTGCTCACCGTCGCCGATGACCGCGCAGTCGATGAACTCCGCGATCGGCTCGGGGTTGAAGGCGGCGTGCCCGCCCGCGAGGACGATCGGGTCCTCGACGGTGCGGTCGGCCGCGTCCAGCGGGATGCCCGCCAGGTCCAGGGCCGTGAGCATGTTGGTGTAGCCCAGCTCCGTGGAGAAGCTGAGGCCGAAGACGTCGAAGGCGCCGACGGGGCGGTGGCTGTCGACCGTGAACTGCGGCACGCCGTGCTCGCGCATCAGCGCTTCGAGGTCCGGCCACACGCTGTAGGTGCGCTCGGCCAGCACGCCCTCGCGCTCGTTGAGGACCTCGTAAAGGATCATGACGCCCTGGTTGGGCAGTCCGACCTCGTAGGCGTCCGGGTACATCAGGGCCCAGCGCACATCGCAGGCGTCCCACGGCTTGACTGTGGAGTTCAGCTCGCCGCCGACGTACTGAATAGGCTTCTGCACGTGCGGGAGGAGGGCCTCCAGGCGCGGGAAGACCGACTCGACAGACATCGTGGTGATCTTTCATGAGCGGGCAGGGGTGACCATCAAGCCTAACGCGCTCCGAAGGTCGTCTTCGACCGGCGGGCGGCGGCCGTACGGGCGCGGGGGCGCGCGTCGGCCACCGCGCCCCCGCCGTCAGCTCTCCAGCGCGGAGCGGTGGGCGGGCTTGGAGACCTCCTTCCACAGCAGCGGCAGCTCCCGTTCGCGGGCGGCGGCGGTGGCCTCCTCGCGCCCGTAGAGCAGCCCGAAGGTGAAGCCGCTCTCCCCCGCGGCCTGGGCCTGTGCGGCGATCTCGCGCAGGGCCTCGCGGGCCACCACGCTGTCCTGGCGGTCCCCCAGGAGCTCCTGCAGCCCGGTCATCGCGGCGGCGAAGTCCTTGGCGGGGGCGCCGAGGGCCGGGCGGGCGGCCTCGGCGGCGTACCGGGTGCGCTTGGCGGCCTTGCGCGCCTCGTGCATCGCCAGGTCGCGCCGGTGTCCCGAGCAGGCGGACAGCGCCTCGTCCACATGCGCCGCGAGCCGCCGGTAGTCCTTGATCACCGCCTTGGGTACGACCTCGGCGGGCGGCCGGGCTGCGGCCTTGAGCAGCGGGGGGTCGGCGCACAGCGCGTCCAGGGCCGTCAGCAGCGCCAGATAGCGGCCACCGTCCAGTACGGCGACCACATGGCGGCGCGATCCGCTGCGGCGCGCCTGGGACCAGGTGCGAAGCCGGGTGCGTACGGGCCCGAGGTGCAGCGTGCGGGGCAGCCGGGCCAGGCCCTCCTGGAGGCGGGCGGTGAGCACCTCACGGTCCCGGTCGATGCCCAACTCCCCTGCCAGCCACTTCAGTTCGGCGCCGATCGGGTCGGTGGCGGCGCGGTCGAGCACCTTGGCGTAGGAGCGGAAGACGCTGCGCAGACGGCGGGTGGCCACCCGCATGCGGTGGACGGAGTCGTGCTGGTCGCGGCGGACGGCCGGGTCCAGTTCGACGATGGCGCGGACCTGGCGGCGGACGTAGCGCAGCACCACGTCGCCGGCCGTCGGGGGCGGGGCGCCGTCTCTTTGGCGGGGCTCCTTCTTGCCCTTGCCCTTCTTCGCCTTGGTGTGAGCCGTGGGGCCGGGCCTGGGCCCGCCCTTGCTCCGGGGCGCGGTCTCCGCCAGCGCGCGGGCCAGCTTGGAGGGCGCGCCGCTGGGCCGCAGACCGGCGCCGAGCAGGCACCCCTCGATCGCGTCCAGCAGTTCCGGCGCCGCCCCTTCGGCCAACTCCGCCTCGATCTCGGTCCATTGGGCCGTGCGGCCGCCGCCGAACCGCTCGGCACGTACGCCGTCCACGCCGATCTCGGCCAGCAACGCCCCTTGTGCGTCCAGGAGATGGCGCACCGCGCGCCGGGAGCGCAGCCGCATCAGGGGCAGCAGTTCCTGGCCGCGCACCCTGGAGCGGACGAGCGCGGCCAGCGCCCGCGGCACGGTGTCGCCCAGCGGCGCCCGCACCTCGTCGCGCACATGCGGTCCGACGGGGAGTTTGAGGTGCCAGCCGCTGTCGTCGCCGCCGACGCGGCGGCGCAGGGTGATGCCGTCGGCCGCGAGGCGCTGGTCCGCGGTGTCGTAGTAGGTGGCGTCCAGTTCGACCACCCCTTTGTCCACGACACTCGCGACGCCCGGCACCTCGTCCAGGCCGGGCAGTTGGAGGTCCCCGGCGGCCGCGCCGGCCGGGTGGGGCTCGCTGGGTTCGTACTTCCGCTCGATCTCCCGCACGGTGTCCGCCATGGATCGAATCTAGCCGGGTGTGGCGCGTGGAGGCAGTCGCAGAAGAGACGTTCGGGGGCTCGCGTACGGGTCCACGAATGCGCTCAGGACATGGCCAAGGGGCGCACGGGAGGTAAAAGGTTCATCCCTGTACAAATTTTGACGGTCCATCAGGCAAGTATTTCAAGCCTGTTACGAAAATCGCCGTCTTGTGATCGGCAGATACCAACCGGACGATCGGTCCCTCATCTCTTGCGCGGACCGCGGGCCCCGCCGCATCGGCTGCCGCCCGCCGTGCGCGCCCGTACCTGAGGAGGACCCCATGAACGATCGCCTCAGCCTCAGTCCCGATGCCGCACGGCAGCTCGCGACCGCCACCAAGACCAATCCGCAGATGCGCGGCATCACCCCGCGCTACCTGCTGCGCGCGCTGCCCTGGGTGGACGTGGAGGCCGGTGTCTACCGCGTCAACCGCCGCCGTACGTTCATCCTGGGCGACGACCGCATCACCACCTACACCGAGAACGACGCCCACCACTGCGTGGCCGAGGACCTGCGCGAGGTGCCGTACCTGCGCGAGGCCGACGAGGAGATACTGCGCGAGCTGGCCGGGTCGTTCAGCGAAGTCACCTTCGAGGCAGGGCAGTTACTGGCCTCCGAGGGCGATGCGGCGGACCGGCTGTGGGTGATCGTGCGGGGCCGCGTGGAAAAGCGGGTGACCGGCCGCTACGGCGAGGACGCCCTGCTGGAGATCGTCGCCGACGGCCAGTTCTTCGACCTGGACGCCTGGACCCGCGGCACGTCGCTGCCCTACCGGGCCCGCGCGCTGACCCCCGGCGTCGCACTGTGCCTGGACCGCGCCGAGCTGGCCCGGGTCGCCGACCGCGACGAGGCGCTGCGTACGCGCGTGGAGGCGTTCTGCTCCGGCGAGGCGCCCGCGCCCGGCTCCGAGGCGCCGGTCCAGCTCGCCTCGGGACACGTCGGCGAGCCGGACCTGCCCGGTACGTACGTCGAGTACGAGGAAGCGCCGCGCGAGTACCACATGACGCTGGCCCAGACCGTGCTGCGGGTGCACACCCGCGTCGCCGATCTCTACAACCAGCCCATGGACCAGACGCGCCAGCAGACCAACCTCACCGTCCAGGCGCTGCGCGAGCGCCAGGAGGCGATGATGCTCAACCACCCGGAGTTCGGGCTGTTCAACAGCGTCGCGCCCGGCCAGCGGGTGCAGACGCGCAGCGGCGCGCCCACCCCCGACGACCTGGACGAGCTGCTGGCCAAGGTCTGGAAGCAGCCCGCCTACTTCGTCGCCCACCCGCGCGCGATCGCCGCGTTCGGCCGCGAATGTACCCGCCGGGGTGTGCCCCCGGTGACCGACAACAGGTTCGGAAGCCCGCTGCTGACCTGGCGCGGGGTTCCGCTGCTGCCCTCGGACAAGGTCAAGCTCAACGGCCACGCGAGCGCGAGTACCACCGAGATCCTGCTGATGCGGGTGGGCGAGGCCGAGCAGGGCGTGGTGGGCCTGCGCCCCTCGGAGGTGCCGGACGAGGCCGAACCGGGCCTGTCCGTACGGAACATGGGCGTCGACCAGAAGGCCATCACCTCGTATCTGGTCACGGCCTACTTCAACACCGCCGTCCTGGTCGAGGACGCCCTCGCCGTCCTCCAGAACGTCGAGGTGTCCAAGTACCATGACTACTCCTGACGTCACGGGGCGCACGGCGCCGTATCTGCCGTACGTCACGCCGCCGCAGGAGGCCCAGGCGGCCACGGCCGCTCCCACGACGGCACCGCCCGCCTCCGTGACACCTCCCACCTCCGTGGCACCACCGCCCCCGATGACGCCGTCCGCACCGACGGCGCCGCCTGCCTCTATGGCTCCCACGGCGCCCTCGGCGTCCATGCCACCGTCCGCGTCCATGGCGCCCTCCGCGTCCATGGCGCCCTCCGCCCCGACGGCGCTGCCCGCCTCGATGGCACCGCCCGTCCCCGGGGTCCCCCAGGCCCCGGCGCCCTTCACCCCGGAGCTGGCGCGGCAGGACATCCCGATCCTGCACCGGCTCGTCAACGGCCACCCGCTCGTCTGGCTGGACAACGGCGCCACCACGCAGAAGCCGCGCCAGGTCATCGAGACCCTCGCCGCCTACTACAGCTCGGCCAACTCCAATATCCACCGCGGCGCGCACACCATGGCGCGTGAGGCCACCGAGGCCTATGAGGCGGGCCGGGCGGCCGTGGCCGACTTCCTCGGGGCGCCCTCGCCCTCGGAGATCGTCTTCGTGCGCGGCACCACCGAGGCGGTCAATCTGGTCGCCCAGACCTGGGGCCGGGCCAACCTCGGGCCGGGGGACGACATCCTCGTCCCCGTCCTGGAACACCACTCCAACATCGTCCCCTGGCAGCTGATCGCCGCCGAGCGACGGGCCAGGGTGGTACCCGTTCCGCTGACGCCCGAGGGCGAGATCGACCAGGACGCCTACGCCGACCTGCTCTCCGTACGGACCCGGTTGGTCGTCCTCAGCCACGCCTCGAACGTGCTGGGCACCGTCCCGCCCGTACAGGAGATGACGGCCCTGGCGCACCGTTACGGCGCCAAGGTCCTCGTCGACGGCGCCCAGGCCGTCGCCCACTTCCCCGTCGACGTACAGGCCCTGGGCGCGGACTTCTACGCCTTCTCCGGCCACAAGATCTTCGGCCCGACGGGCATCGGCGCGCTCTTCGCCAGGCCCGAGGTCCTCGCGTCCATGCCGCCGTGGCAGGGCGGCGGCAACATGATCGACGAGGTCACCTTCGAGCGCACCACCTACGCTCTTGCCCCCCACCTCCTGGAGGCGGGTACGGGGCACATCTCCGGCGTGGTGGGCCTGCTCTCCGCCCTCAACTGGCTGACGGCCTTCGACCACAGCGCCGTCGCCGCCTACGAGGCCGAGCTGCTGGCCTACGCCCAGCAGGCGCTGTCCACCGTCCCCGGCCTCCAGCTCATCGGGACGGCCCCCGACAAGGTCGCCGTCCAGGCCTTCACGATGGCCGGCTGCGACCCGGCGGACGTCGCCGCCTGGCTCGATCGCGACGGCATCGCGGTGCGCGCGGGCCACCACTGCGCCCAGCCCGCCCTGCGCCACTACGGCCTGGACAGCGCCGTACGCGCCTCCTTCGCCCTCTACAACACACCCGAGGAGGTCAACCAGCTGGTCGCCTCGCTGCTCCGTCTCCAGCAGACGCAGCAGCCGGGCCGTACGGACCGTCCCGCCTGATCACCGCGCCCGCAAGGGCCTCCTGCCCCGGTCGGCCGCGCGCCCGGGGCCAGGAGGCCCGGCCGCGCGCCCCGCCCCGTTCTCCCGCACGAGCCTGTTCTCCCGCACGAGCCTTCTGACGCCCCACCCCAGCCCGTAGGCGACCACGGCCGCGGCCGGCACTGCGGTGAGGGCAACCGTCAGCCAGTACTCGGTGTAATGCAGGGCGGACTCCGGGGTATTCGAGAAATTGATCCCCGGCTGTTTCCAGGTGTAGTACCCCAGCACCATGATCACCTGCGAGAGCACGGCCCGTACCACCGCGTGCCCGATCCCCGGCGCCGTCACGGCCACCACGAACACGATCACCGCGTACGGCCAGTAGCTCGACGCGATCCGCGAGGCGGCATCGACCGTCCGGCCGTCCCCGTCACCCGCCACGGCGATATACGCGGACAGGGCCCCTGCGAGCGCGCCGATCGCCAGGGTCCGCATCCCACTCCACAGCAGCCTGTTCGTCATTCCTCCACTGCACATCGCCTGTGTGAGGACTCCATGCGCCTCCGATGACCGTTTTGTCACAGATCGTTCGGCGCCGGTACCCCCTACCGCCCGCCCCGGACACCCGCGCGTTGCCCGCCCCCGTCCACGATCTCTAGCGTGCGCCCATGCCCGTACTCTCGTTCCCCCTCACCTCCCATGGGTGGACCGCATCGTCGAGTTCGCCGACCTCCCCTGGTCCCGCCAGGCCTTCGAGGACGTCTTCATACGCAACGGCTGGCACGCCACCGGCGAGGACGGCTCCCCCGTCGTCGGCTGGCTGGAGTACTGGCCGCTCGGCGCGGACCACGACGAGGACTGGCACCTGGTCCTCGGTGAACACCCGGGCTGCCGCAGGACTCGCGACCGGGACCGGGTCTGCGCGCACCCGGACTGCCGTACGGACTGCGCCATCGTGCTCCCCCTGGCGTACGCCGCCATCGACGTCACCAGTGCCGACGGCGGCCCCGCGCCCCTGGAGGACTACTGGGACCTGGACGTACCGCCGCAGGCCCAATGGTCCCCGGACGCGTCGTGGGAGGACTTCGAGGCCCGCTTCACCGCCGCCGAGCAGCTGCTCCACGAGCGCCTGGGAGACCCGTGCACCGTGGCCGACCCGCTGCCGGAGCACCAGCCCGAGCGGGCCCTGACCTGGCAGCGCGGCCAGAGCCTGATCACCTTGTTCACCGGCAGCAACCACCACATGTACGGCCTGTACGACTGGACGGGCATCGATGTCCGCCCCGCTGTGGCGGCCCTCCCCCGGCAGCCTGACTGACGCTCGCCCCGCCCGCCGGGCCTCACTCGCCGCCCGTGCCCGATACCCGGCCCCGATCCCCCGGGACACAGCTCCCGCCCGGCTTCACTTCCCGGGCGGCCTCACTCCTCGGGCAGCTTCACTTCCCGGGCGCCTCAGCCTCTGCCCGGCAGTCTCTGCCCGGCCTCAGCCCCACAGCCGGTCCAGGCCGAGCCGGATCGCGTACATCCCGTCCGGCCCGCCCACGGTCAACTGCCCGTCCCCATCGAGCGCGAGCGCCGCACAGCGGTACAGCAGCGGCACGGTGCCGACCCGCCCGGACAGCACCTGCCACAGGTGGATCTCGGCGTCGTCCCAGGCCACCGCGAGTACCGGACCGGCCGCCGTATCCGCCGCCGCCAGCGCGGTCACCGCCGCCGGCCGCTGCTCGACCGGCCCCTCCATCGGTTCACCGGACGCCTCCCACATCCGCACGCTGCCGTCCGCACCCGCGCTGAAGACCAGCTCCAGGCCCTCGCCCGGCACCCCCACGGCGGCGGTGGCCAGCACCGTCGTACGGTGCAACTGCCAGGAACGGGGCTGTGGCTGGTACTCCCCCAGCGACCAGACATGCACCGCCCCCTGCGCGTCACCGACAGCGGTCAGGGACGTCCGCGGGCAGCTCGCGAGCGCGGTGGGCCGGAACGCCGCCGCCGACAGCGCGGCCCGGCCGTGGTGCTCGGCCACGGCGGCCAAGACCGTGGCGGCCGGCTCCTCGTCCACCGGCACCACCGGTTGCAGAGCGCCGCTCTCGTCGAGAAGCAGCAGCGCACGGTCGGTGCGGGCGGCGATGCCGTACGGGCGGAGCGCGGCAGGGGACGCGATCGCACCGGCCCGGTCCCCCGTCGCCGGGGCGTACGCGGACAAGCCGCCCACCGGATCGGCGACGGCCAAGTCAGCGACCTCACCTGGAAGTTGGGCGAGCGCGGTGACCGGCGTCCCGTGCCGAGCCCACACCGCGGACCAGTGATGCCGCTCGGCGAGCGGGCGCAGATACTCGGCGAGGGTCGGCTCGCCGCCCAGCGCCGCGGCGTGCAGCAGCGCGGCGCGCTCGGTGCCGTCCCGCCCCACGGCGGACAGCTGCGGCGCTGCCCGCCCCCAGACCTCGCGCAGCCGGGCCGGCAACGGTATGTACCGATCCGCCAGCGCCGCGGTGATCGACACGGCCGACCCGTGCACCAGAAATCCCGGGTCGGTCAGCAGCGTACGCACCGCCTTGCCCCTGTCCCCCGCGACGAGCGCCCGGTCGAGCGCCTGGTCACGGGCGGCCGGCGGTGCCTGGCCCCAGATCGGGCGCCCCTGCCCGGTGCGCGGCACGGTGGCGAAGAGGGCGGTGAAGTCCGCCGCCTCGCTGCGGGACGGCGCTGCGCCGGGAAAGGGCAGCTCACCCAGGTCCACACTGGCCACCGCCCGTCCCCCGGGCTCCCCGAAGAGCGCCTGGGTCCCGGCAGCCTCGTCGACCTCGGCGACCAGCCGTACGTGCGGGAACTCCAGCAGCGGAAGCAGCAGTTCGGCCACCAGCCGCCGCGGATCGGCCTGCGGCAGCTCGGCCGGCCCCCGCCCGGCGCGGTTCAGCTCCGGTACGAGCAGCAGCAGCGGGCGCTGATCGGCGGCGATGCGGTCCAGCAGCCGATGCGGCGGCAGCGGCCCGTAGCCCAGCTGTCGCCCGAGCTCCCAGGCGAACGCCTCGGTGAACAGGCCCTCGGCCGGTACGAGGGCGTGCACGGTGGTCCGCGGATGACCGGCCGCGCCCGCGAAGAACCAGGCGATCAAATGGCTCTTGCCGCTGGCCCGGCCGCCCCGTACGAGACACAGCCGGGCCCGCGTCCCGCCCACGTCAGCGGCCCAGTCGACCAGTGCCAGTCCGGCGTCCTTGCGCTGCGGATCCAACGGTGGCCAGGCGGCTGTGTCGGGCGCGGCGGCAGGCGGGTTGCTCGTCATCGGCTCACGAATCCGTTCGCTACTGAGGCGGTCGGGCGGCGGCCTCGCGCAGCAGCTGGATTCCCTGTGCGCGCGACTCGGCAGTCTCTCCGTAAGGGAAGTTGTGCGTCAGCTCCGCATCGGGGAACACCTGCTCCAACCACATCGAGCAGTAATGCCCCGGCATAAAACATGCCTCCAACTCGGTGTGAATCCGCAGCACTTGCTCCGGCTCCACACCCGAATTTCGCAGTACGCCCCACAGCCGTTCCTCGGGGTGCAGCGCAATCCCGCCGGCCTGCGTCACGATCTGCTTCTCACTGCCGGCATCCACATACTCGAAGGCCGCGTACCACTCGGCGCCGGCGGTGTCCCGAATGTCGTCCAGCACCAGTGGCCACCAGTTCTCGCGGTCCTCGAACGCCCGTGGGTCCAGCGCCCGCAGCCGCTCCTCCAGCCGCCCGAACGCCTCCGCCGCCACCTGCGGCTGGTCGGTCCCGAGTATCACGCCCAGCGTCTGCTCCAACTCGCCGAGCGCCCGCGCGAACACCTCGACCGTCGAGTTCACCAACCTCAACGGCTCGTCATAGTCCAGCAGTACGGCCCTGACGACGCCGTCGCCGTCGGCGCAGATCTCATATCCCTGGTCCGAACCGATCCGCGCCCAGGTCAGGGTCTCCTCCAGCGCGATCCCGCGCTCGCAGACATCCGCGTATTCGGCCAGCGACACGGGCTCATCGGCGGCGGTAACGAAATAGGGCCCCACCTGCCATGGCACCGCCACTCCGGCAAGCCGGCGCACACCGGCGGGCGTGCCGAGCGGATCACCACCCGCCGCCTGTCCGAAATGCCGCATCCCCTCACCGGAGTCCGTCATGTTCACCCCTCATCAACGAGCCGGCGAGCATCATATCCATCCCCTGCCCACGCAATCCCATTCCCAGAGCCCCATCACAGAGCCCAGCCGGGCCGCTCAGCCCAAAGCCGCCAGACAGAATCCGGATTCTCCAGCGCCATGGAATCCACCTCACACATACGCGCCACGGCATCACCAATACCCTCATGGCCCCTTCTCACATTTCGCCCGGCCAGACGACATCCGCGAGCAGCCGCCGCCACAGCGACTCCGGGTCGCCCAGGCTCATGGAGTCGGCCCGGCGCATCTCGGAGAGCATATGTTCCAGTGACTGCGCCGGGGACCGATTGCCTTCTTCTGTCGCTTCCGGGTCGTAGTTGGGGCGCTCGGTCTGGAACAGGCAGCGGAAATAGGCGAAGGAATAGAGGTACCGATTGAGCGGGTATGCCTCCGCGCTCTCCTCCGGCAGGCAGTAGACAGTTCCGGAGTCCGCGTCGACCGCCACCCTCCGGATGCCGGATCCCCGTGAGCAGGTCCGGAGCAGGTGTCACCAGCGCATCGGCCGAGAACACCGACTCCAGCTGCTGCCGGTTCACCCACTGCTGGCCCAAAGCCGCTCCGGTCCCCTCTAGTGCCGCGCCGCCGGCTCTTCCACATATTCGAGAATGTCGCGCCAGCGTGAATGCGGGACGGCCAGCGCCTCGGGGTCAATCTCTCGCATTCGGGAGTTCAGGCGGCTCACCGCACCCGCCAGATCGAGCACCTCTTTCTCCGACTCGAAGTCGTAGTCCGGCCGCTCCTTCTCCAGCAGGTAGAGAAAAGCGACGAACGCGTCGATGCTCTTGTTGAGCCGATAGACCTCGGCCGCGTCCTCCGGGATGCAGTAGATTTCTCCACTCGCCGGATCGATGGCGACATCGTCGTAGTAGACCGCCCCCAGCACCAGCCATTCCGCAGCGTTGGGCGGAAGGTTGTCATAGCTTTCCGAGAGGTCTTCGTAGCGTTCGCCGAGGGTCGTGAAATCCTCTTGGGAAATATCGTCGATTTCGAACCAGGGATTCTCTCTGAGCGGGATTCCGACCTCGTGCAGAAATTGACGAGTCGGCGCGTGCCGGATCTCGGCGAGCCGGTCCATTGCAGCAACCGCAATCTCACCCGGCTCGAACAAGTCCGCCAGCTCTGCCCGGTCGATCGAGAATGTCACAATCCATCCCATTTCTTTTGGTTCGCACGGCGGGCGCCCAGCATAGCAGCGTATCGTTATGCATCTCTGCGCGCCTTGAGAAGGTCAAGATAGTTCATCATTTTCGCGTTGCCCGCGGCTCTGGATTCCTTGGTCGACCCATAGTCCACACTGTGCGACACATCCACGCCCGGAAATCTCGAATGCATCCACGCACCGCAGTTGGGGTTCGAGCAGGGCGCACGCTCGGTATAGAGCTCACGCATTCTTCCCTGCATACCGTCCTCAAGGAATGCCCGGCCCACCATACGCTCCGAGTGCCTGGTATTGGGATAGCGCTGGCTACGGCCGACCAGAATAAAGTCCCCCCTTCCGTTCGCTCCGTCAAAACGCCCCGCGGCGTAATTGTTGCTGGTGAAGTCGTCCACCACCACCTCCTTCCCGTCCACGACCTTCTTGACCGACCGGTGCGTGCCGTACGAGCCCTGGGCGTGCCTGGCCAGCTGGGTCGCCCGGGCGAGCTCGGTGCTGCCGAGCGCCACCTCGCGCGAACTCGCCCGCGGCCGTGGCTCCCGATCGCCCTTCTTGCGCGCCGGAAGTCTCGCCAGTGAGTCGCCCTTCTCGGGTATCTTCACCTCGTTGTTCGGGCCGAAGTTGAGACCGAGCCGCTTCTTGTCGTCCTCGGTCAGTGCGTCGGTGCCGTTCCCGTCGGCCCGCAGTCGCCGAATGGTTCCGTCATCCCCCATCAGATACATGGGGGTCTTGTCATCGTGCTTCTTCAGCTCGGCCAGCGAATAGGCAATGTGCTCATCGTTCTCACGATGATTCTTGGACATGCACTTCAGGCCCTGGGGGATGCTTTCGGCTACGTGTTTGCCTGCTTGGGTGACGGCTTGCTCGACCTTGGTCACGACCTTGTCGAGCATGTTGTTGGCGGCGTCGGCGATGAAGTCCTTGCCGCGGGTCCTGCCCTGGTGGCCCTTGGCCCGGTGGAGTTTGGTGCGGCCCTTGTCGCGCATGCCGCCGCCGATGCGTTCGAAGCCGCCGGCGACGTCGTCGTACGCGGCGTGGTCGACGGTGAACTTCCCGCTGCCGCCCGCGCCGCCGACCCCTCCCCCGCCCCCGGCGCTGAGTAGGTGCATCTGGCCCGCCTGCTGCTTGGCGCTGTCGACGCCCTGGTGGAAGCCCTCCTTGCCGGCGTCGGCGGTGCGGCTCAGGTCGATGCCCTTCTGGGTGCCCAGGGCGTTGCCGGCGAGTTGGACGACGAGGTCGCCCGCCATGTTGGCCAGGGACTCCTCGATGGGGGTCATGGCGGTGCTGATGACGTGCTCGGCGACCTGTTCGCACACCTCCTTGAAGAGGCGTTTGACGATGACGCGGGTGGCCTGGGTGGCGCCCAGGGCGCCGAGTTCGGACAGGCCCAGGGTGAAGGGAGCGGCGACCTGGGCGGCCAGGACTTCGGCGGCGAGGATGCCCAGCTGGATGAGGGCGGCGCCCTTGGCGCCCGCGATGAGGGTGGCCACGCCGTCCATGGCGGTGGCACAGAGCCGCCCCGCCTGGGCCAGGTTGTTCAGGTGGGTGCCCTTGATCTTCCCCCAGTGGGCGTTGAACGCCTCCAGCGCATCGCCCTCGTTGGCGCCGAGCAGCGCCTGCACCTTGTCGTGGGCCTGGGTGGCGCCGTCGTCGATGTCGTCGGCGAACTCCCGCATGGCGGTGGCCATTTCGCGGTAGTCGTCCTCGTCCACATTCGGCCAGGAAACGCCTATCAGGTCCAGCAGCTCATCCGCCCAGCCGGGCAGCACCACGCCCATGACCACAACCCCCGTCGCTCGAACACCGGCCGACGGAACGTAACTTCAGGCGCGTGTGCGAGACAAGGGTGAAGTGTGGTGCCAGGGAGGGATGTTGCTCAACTATTACCGCCCCTCGGTGACGCAGCGCCGGGCCGGAACAGAACTGCCGCGGCTCCCGGACGGACAGTCCGGGAGC